>PAOZ01000035.1 GCA_002708695.1 Methanobacteriota archaeon
CATGACATTACTCTTGAACAAGATCAAGGATTAGCGAAGACAAAACTAGAAACAATGGGTTTTGAAATTGACACACTAACAGCGGAACAGATTTCATATCATAGCGATTATACTGTTGGAACATCATGATTATTCTTCTTCTGTTTTAGAATAGACATACCATTCTGGTAGGGTTATTTTCCATTTCCTTCCCATTTTCTCTGCATTTTCAACCACCTTGTCATGTCTAGCCATTGCGGCAATTGCTCTTTTGTCCCTGAGAGTTGTATAGAGTTTAGAGTTTCGAATATTTTCTGGGATACAGATTAACCCACTAGTTAATTCTGAATTAATCGCTCTGGTTAATTCATGTGCGGGTCGATTTAGCCGATGTACATGGGTTTTGACCCATCGACTTCCAATCATGAATGATGCAAAAATAATCATGAATCCTAGAATCATCGTTGAAATTCCAGTTGGTGGAATTACCCGATTAATCAGAATTGCTTCAATCCAAATTAGTGGCATTACAAAGAAAAACAACCAATAAGTCTCAGTTGTCGGTTTTCTCGTACTAAATGCCTTAATTCTAATCCATCCATCATTATCTGGATCTTGAGGGCGAAAGAAATCATCATCTTTAGACGCTGCACGTTTGATTTGCTCACTCAAGGTCCGCAATCTCATCATGCTTCTAGGGTCAGGGGAATCCATCCCTTCATTGAATATGTGATCAATTCGATCTGCTGCTTCTGCATATTCTCCAAATTCAGTTAATATGGCCACTTGTTCAACAAGAGGAATTACTTCCATTGGATCTACACTTCTTCTTTCATCCCACCAACTTAATGCTTCTTCGAACATTCCTAATTCGTCTACTAATAATCTACCTCCAATAGCCCATGCTTCATCTCTTTCAGGTTCAATTTCCACTACTGTCTTGCATTTCCTTAATCCAATAGCTGCATCTTTCAGACTCATTTTTGATGGCTTATCTCCTCGTGGACCGGTTTCACTGAATAATTCTCGAACTTCGGACATCAAAGCATCTGAATGTTCAGGGTCTGATTCTAGAGTTTTTTGTCTAAGGAGATTGAATGTCATTACGTCCCCAGTTTGGCGAGCTTCCATAGCATCAAGCCAGAGATCATCTGCGGATTTACCCTTGGACATTTACGGCCCCCTCTCTACGTGGGTGGCGCATTCGATTCATCACTTTATGCGTTGAATCATCTTCTGTTTCGATCTCTAAAGTTGTTTGAACCGCGACTCCCTCTAGAATTTCCTCGGTTATTCGATCGACTAAATCTACTTCCCGAATTTTGCCTTCTTTCTCCACGATTATTTCCCCTACTTTCCTTTCTTGGGTTAGAACCGCCTCCGGTTTTCGACTTCCCACATCGATTACATTCTGTTCTAAATGAGAAATTATTGTTTCCGCAACCCTTGCAAACCCAATCTCCATCTCTACTTTGACCTTGAGAGTCATCTCTTCCTCCCCTATCATCTCGCCTGAATCGTTGATTTCTTCGTTCTCCATCTCGACTTCGACGTTGACCTCCACTTCTTCTATCATCTCGCCTGAATCGTTGATTTCCTCGTTCTCCATCTCGACTCCTTCTGTGACCTCCATCTCCCCTTGATTTCCCACATCGATTACATTCTGTCCTAAATGCAAAATTACTGTTATTACAAGATCTGCATATCCAATCTTGTTTGTTCCTGTTTGAATTTCTGCCTCTATCATGGCTTCTAGATTCTCTTTTCCCTCGAGGGGCGAAAGCTAGAGTAGTTCCAATTAAGGTACTAGGGTCGAGGTGTGGATCTAGAATTACAATATTTGTGAGAGGATTAGAGATTGGTCCAATCACGCTGTCAATTCGCCCTATTGTCTCTCCTTTGCCATCCTTTACCCGTTGTCCTAATTGTGGAACGTTTCCTTGAAATGTAGCTAAAACAGAACCTTCGTGACTCACACGAACGACAGTAGCCTCGAAGGACATACTTCACTCGCGACGCCTAGTGTACATGAGCGCTCCGATGATAGATAGTACTGTGAAAGCGATTCCAGGTGCTGGAAGTCCTGATGATTCAGTAGTTTCTGTAGTTGGTGGAGGCGGTGTAATCGTCTGGTCATTAAACAAGAATGCAGTATCTACGGTTTCAGTAATGGTTGTACATTCATTTGAAGCATCACAAGCAGTTACAGTAACTGTGAATTGTCCTTCACCCCATATTTCAAAATTAATTGATTCACTTGACCACATGTTTCCAGAAGTTGTGATCTGTCCACCATTTTGCCCATCAATTTCGATAGTGAAACTGACATCTTCTCCATCAGGATCGCTGAATGTTCCACTAACTTGCCATTGGCTACCGTCCCATTCTGCGGATGAAACAGTAATTGTTGGAGGTAGGGAATCCTTTGTCAAAACCAAGTCATAGGTGTGAACAAAATCAGTCATTCCATTGGCGGTTCCAACTACTCTAACATGTACTTCTCCTGGGCTCAAAGATCCAGTGTCTACTGAGATATCTGTGGGTCCTCCGTTTGGAACCATCCTTGTTTCAGAAGTTTCCGCTCCTTCTTGGAACATTGTAATTGTTACTTCCATATTTGGAGATGAATCACTGGGTTCTAAGGTAAATAGGTGTGAAGAAGTGATTTCTGTGCTTGTTGCTAGAGTAAATGGAACTAGAAGATGAAATGTTCTAGTTTCACCTGCTCTAACAGTGCCATTTTCATCGATATCATATGGTGTACAAGTAACAGTTCCTTGTCCACTTACTGGAGAGGTAACCCACCATGAACCATTTGCATCCTCTGTGATCGCCCAAGAAGAGGATGAGCATTGTAAATCGATTGCGGAAAAACCGGCTTCATCGGATAGCCATTGACCTTGATGAACTACTGACATAAATTCTGAATTAATTCCACTGGGTACAGAAATATGACTAGAGTCTGCTGGGGCATCATTAGTCCATTGAGGGGGATCGTTTGGAGGAGGCGGTTGGTTTGTGAAGTCTCCAAACATATCCTGCCCAATCGGCCATTTGGATAATTGATAGGTTGTATGAACCAATACTGAAAGACTATCATCACTGTTAGTGATTGCTTGATGTGTAATTGTGCTATCATTTTGACAACCTCCTACTGGGGGAGTGTCTCCTTGATTCGCTACACCTTCCTGTACATTTCTTCCATCACATTCCTCAAACATTGCTAGTCTTAACGGATCACCCTCGACTGAATTTTTAGCAGGGAAATTCATGATTAGTTCTGCATTTGTCATATTTGTGGTATTCATTGCAATTGTGAATGAATCTGCAGTAGCTAAATCTGCTGACCAAGTCATCGTTCCATTCAACCACACAATAATTCTACACTCATCAGGACCAGTCATTCCGCTAGTATCGCAATCTCTAACGCCATTTGGATCGGCAACAGTGGTAGGGATCTCATAACACTCAGCGGTAGGGTTCATTGCTGAACCTGGAGGGCAAGTTCTGTTCTCAGGATGATTTGAGGGAAACAAATTCCAATATTCCAATACCATAGGGTTATTGTCATCTTTTACCCAACTAGCATTCTTCCAATCAACTCCATCTCCTCCTCTATGAGGCAATCCAGTTCTGAATCCAAATCTTGGATTTGTGACTACAACACAATCCTTTGCAATCTCTTCTATTGCATCTCGCTCTTGTGAAGAAAGATATCCATTCGCTCCACCAGGTGCTCCAGTTTCTCCGACTAAACCATCTAAATCGGTTCTAACGATATCTGACAGAGTGCCATTGATGTATGCTTCAGCTCTGACAAAAGCAGTTTCATAACTAGGATCAATATCTACCTCGAATTTCGCATACGAATATTCGAACATATCCTCGAAAGTGATTCCCTCGCAGGCATCAGCGACCAAGTCAGCTTGTCTAGCTTGGCTGTTCTGTGCGTTGTCTTCGGCGGTTAATGCAGCACTTGGATTAGCTCCTAAAAGTGCACAAATCATCAAAACTGTCAGCAAGTGTTTGGTCTTCAACATGGCAATTCCAGTTCGTCGAGACACGTGGAAGGTAAAATACCATGTTATTGCCTGTGACAAAAAAATGTGATTATTTTCAAGGTTTTAATTTGCGAAACCGTCGAAGATAGTACATTGTTGGTATTACAGTCCATCCAACAACGGCCAAATCTATCCAACCATCCCAAACAGTAGGTTGAGATGTTTGAGGAAGTTGATTTTGTAGAACAAGTTGGTAAACACCATTTGGAGAAAAAAGGTCGGCATGTTCTTGGAAACGAATGAATGTGGGGTCTGCGGTATTTGTGGCATCTACACCAAGGATTGTTGCGATTACTACGGTTACTAGAAGCCACATTAATGTGAACAACATCCATGTGGCAACACCGAACGTAACTGATGAACCAAGGTCTTGTGCCATTGATGATGCAATCATTTGTAGAGATGCATACCAAAGTAAGAGAAGTGCAGTGATTCCGACCCAAGTGATTGAATCTGCTGTTGAAGGAAAGAATCCCATTTGATGTTCGATTATCATTAATGATGAAATTTGTAGCAAGGCTACAGGAACTGCAACACTTAGCCATACTCCAAAAAGATGGTTAATTCCAAGTAAGGTTCGGCTAATTGGCTGAGCCAGTTCAATAGCTAATTCTCCTGTTAATCGTGGTCTACTTATTGAATCAAATCCAACAAGAACTACGCCCAATGTTGCAGATAGGAGAACAAATAGGCTTGATAAAAACATTACAGTTGAAGCTCCATCCACGGAAATAGATCCTGGAAGACTAGCATTTGGGTCGGAAAAACCCCAAACTGAACCAAGAATGAATAGGACAAGCAGAGGATAAAGAATGACCATTCTTGGAGAAGTCATCTTACCCTTTAGATCATGAATTAGGAGTCGAATGAATACATTATAATCACCCATTATTCTTCCTCCTGAAGATTAATACCATCTGAAATCCCAGTTGCGGTACGAAGAATTTCTTCCAAATCGGGGGGGACTCTTTCTAGGCTCGAAACTTTGGTCACTCCAGTATTTATTCTTTCAATTAATGATGCTCGTAAATCCTGTGACCACGTTTGGTCATGTCGAGTAAGTCTTAGACACCAGTCACCTTCATCATCGAGTTCTTTTACAGAAATTAGTGGGTTTTCAGAAATCATCGAAGCAGGGGACGGACCTATTCCAGAAATAATGAGCCGTTGTCCAACTCCTAAGTCATGTTCAACACTGGTAAAAGATCCCTGAGTGACAATTTTTCCTTGATTCATGATTGCCACACCTTCTACAAATCGCTCTAATTCATTGAGTTGATGACTACTTACGACAATTCCTGTTCCACCATCTGCCATCTCTTTGATCATTGTTCTAAATGCACTTTGAGCTACTGGATCTAAGCCATTCATCGGTTCATCTAATAATAGAATATCTGGTTCTCCAATTAGTGCGGCCCCAAGGGAAAGGCGCTGTCTCATTCCTTGACTAAGACTGGAAAGTCTGTCACGTGCCCTAGATGAAAGTCCAACTCTTTGTAGAATTACTTCTGCATTTTTGGGGTTTTCTCCTCGAATAATGCAAAGTCTTCTAATTACTTCTAGGGGGTTACTTGGGCCCGACCATGCAACTCTTTCAGGCATTAAACCAATTCTTCTTCGAAGATTTACTCTATCTAGTTCAGACTGGATAATTTTTCCATTAGACTTCATTATACCTTTTTGTACGGGCAGAATTCCTGCCATTATGGACATAAGAGTACTTTTTCCGGCTCCATTTGGACCTACTAACCCTATGATGGATCCAGAATTGAGATGTAAAGAAGCCTCAACTACGCCACGTTTAGGGAGAGGTTGTTTCCGTCTTCTTGCAGCGGAAATTATGGCTCTTGGAATTGGATGAAGATACCGAGCCATTTCAAGTTCTACAAGTACCTCCATGACCTTGACTATGGCCGGACTATCTTGTTCTTTTCGCCTACAGTTGTAAATTGAAGTTCGAAGAAAATCTATGTTAATTCAGCAAAATGCTGTTAATTCATTTCGTTTGCCATCAACAGATGGATGGTAAACGAGTGCTATCGTTTGTTGTTCCTCTAGTTTCATTATTCGTAATTACACTCATAATTGATGGAGAACAATTTGTAGATTTAATTCTTGAAATTAGTCCTTTGGCATTGGCACTAATTGTTCTAATTAGTATCATTAGGCCCTTTGCAGGTGGCTTGAGAGCGTCAATAACATTCAATGATTTAGGAAAATTATCGATAATTGACGCAACAAAAGGATATGTTTTGTCAATGTATGGATCTATTTTTCTTCCATCTGCAATTGGAGGAGATTTACTCAGAATTGAACATATGTCCAGAGTATCTGGTGAGTCGCGAAATGTTTCTCTTACTGTTGCAGGTGCAGAAAGAGGTGCAGGATTGCTTTCTCTAATTGCAATTACTATTGTTTTTTCGTTATTGGTAGAAAACCAGTTAGCGGATTTTAGAGAAATGTCTCTGTTATTATTTTCGCTTTCTTCTATTGGTGTGATGATTTTATTGATTTCTAGGAAAACCAAACCTGAATCATTTATCGGAAAGATGCTTGTTCCACTGGCAAAACTTAGTAATCCATTTTCAATAATGAAAGTATTTTCACTTTCATTATTTTTCCAATTGTTTACCTTGTCAGTTCCAATTGTAGCGGCCTATGCTCTTGGTGGATTGGAAATCGCCTTGGCAATCGGTTTAGTCACTCCATTGGTGGCAATAATTTCTACAATTCCAATTTCAATTGGGGGTCTAGGACTTAGAGAGGCAAGTTTCGTTGGAATGGGTGCCATAGTTGGAGTAACTTCTGAAATAGCATTTCTTTGTGGAATTTCGTTATCTTCTTCATTAGTTCTTAGTGGGATTCCAGGGGTATTTTTCCAACATGAACTAATTACGAGAAGTGGAAAATCTGAGTCTGAATAAGGTCATGAATGCTTATAATTCTGACTGCAAGACTTAATTCAAGATTAGGTGACCCAAAACCATGGGAGAGATGGACAGCCTGTCGCTTGACATTGTTGTCCCTTTGTACAATGACGAAGAAGTCGTTGAATTGCTTTGTGAAACTGTGTTAGACACAATAGGAGATAAATTTGAATCAGTGAGGTTAATTCTCGTTGATGATGGTTCTAAAGATGGAACAAATAGAATTGCTAGCAAAATTTCTGAAGAAAATAAGGAAGTAGAATTAATTCGTTTAGCTGGTAATTTTGGACAACATAGAGCAATCTCTGCAGGATTAAAATTCACATCATCTTCATTAGTAGCAGTAATGGATTCAGATTTGCAAGATCGACCTGAAGATATTATTCAATTAATTCAAAAAATGCATGAAGATGATAATCCAATGGCAATTGCACGTAGGAAAAAGCGTCCAGCATCGTTTTTCAAGCGTTTATCTAGTAGAGCATTTGCGTTAACTTCTAATTTTTTAGTCCCATTCAAAGTTGATCCGAATTTAGGTGCATTTAGAGTAATGGACCAAGGCATCGTATCTGAATTAAATCAAGTTAATGAGACAACGGGGACTCCCTTTTCACTGCTTTATTCGATGGGCGTACCATTCTCAGTAGTTGATTTAGAAAGAAGTCCTAGAGTAGCTGGTTCAACTGGATATACTCTTCGAAAATCATTCAGATTAGCATCTGATCGAATCATGACTTATTCGATTAAACCTATTCGTCTAGCGATAATGCTTGGAATAATTTCTGGACTATTTTCTCTTGGTGTTGCAGCATATACAATAATCAATTATGGTATTCAAGATAAAGTAGCACCTGGCTGGACATCAATTACTTTCTTAACCTCATTCTTTGGAGGAATGAACTTACTCTTTATGGGCATACTGGGAGAATATATTGGTAGAATATACTTGGAATCTCGAGGTGTTCCAAGGTATATTATTCGTTCCTCAACAATTGAATTACCGGAAATTACAGATGAATAGCCTGTTATTTTCTAATGTGTGCGATTGTTTCTTTCCCCAATACTGCTATTGTGTCAACGATTGAAACTTCATGAGAGAAATTTGGACCACATTGTTCGTATAAGTCAAAAGGGCCATATTCCATCCATTTCAATTCAATTCCTGAATTTTCAAATTCATTCGTGATGTAATTCTGTGCTGCTGGACCACTAAGATATACATCTGCATCTACTGCCTTACAAATCTCAATTAATCGTTGTATTCTATCGCCTTTAACATCAAAATCTGATGCATTCATGAAAACAGTATTCAATTCTAAATATTCAGATATTTTTCGAATAATTGCTTGATTAAATTCAGATAATAAAGTAATTTTTTCATTTTCAAATATTGGTTCTAAGATTGATTCTAAATCTCTAATATTCTCGCTGTATGCGTAAATTCTACGAATGGTTTCGATATGATTTTCTCTCCATTCTCCCTTAGGAAGTATAACCTCATCAATCCGTCTATTTCTGTCTCCTCCCACTGGAATGGTTAACCAAGTAGGGCCTCTAGGAGTCATTATTTTGTTTCTACTTCTCCAGTCTCTTTTTGTGAACTGAACCGTATCATAGAATACAAAAATGTCAGTCTCTGCAATCATCTGGAAGTATCCTTTCCATGGAAGGTAATTTGATTGAGAGATTACACAGGTTTTCATTTTTGAATCTCTCCTATATTTACTGTATTTGAAAAATCGATTAGTGCCCGACTAATTATGGATTCAATTTCTACGATATTATCAGACGATCCTATTACATGCCCGTATCTATCATTCCCTCCTTCAAATCGCTTGACTTCTTCACCCAATTGAATATCGAATATCCATTCTAGATTTTTTTGCATTGTTCCCATTGATTGTAAAATACCTTCTTTTTCAGAGAATATGACATGAGCGAAGGAAGGTTTACCAGATGGGATTTGAGGAATAATTGGCTTTTTCCCCAATGCGATTTCTATTGCCAATTGATACATGTCTAATCCCCAATATTCTCCACAAACCTCTGGGAGGCAAGTCCCTCCCATTCTTGCTGCAATTTCGATTAATATCGGTCCTTTTGGGGTATCAATTAGATCTACATTACAAATCCCATCTTTGATTTCTAATGCTTGAATTGCATGTTTGATTGCAAATTCTGTCTTCTCAAACAATCTTTTTTCCTCTGGGTGAGGACAACCATGTCCTATCGGCATTTTACGTGGAGGTGGAGTTGTAATATCACTGTGAATCATTGTCAAAACCAGTTGTCCATCTATTACTACTGCTTGAGCACCGAATTCCTCTCCTGTAATCCATTCTTCAATTAGTACAGTTCCA
Organism: Methanobacteriota archaeon; assembly: GCA_002708695.1. GTDB lineage: Archaea > Thermoplasmatota > Poseidoniia > Poseidoniales > Thalassarchaeaceae > MGIIb-N2. Next base: position 9,328 of record PAOZ01000035.1, read on the forward strand.
TTCTTAGAATTGGCTAATGCTTCTTCGAATGCATCAGAAATTTCTTCAATTTTATTTACTCGAATTATTCCTCTTGAACCGGATGAATCTGTAGCTTTAATTACACAGGGTCCGCCGATTTCAGAGAAGAAATTGATTGCATCATTTTGATTTTTAATATCTAGATATTTGGCCGTGGGTACCTTCAATTCAACGAATTTTCTTTTCATAATTGATTTATCCATACAAGCATATCCGCTTTCATACCCAGTTCCTGCGAGCTTCATTGTATCTACAACTAATCCAATTGTTGGCATACAGATATCAGTAGCAGTAGTTAGAATCCCATCGATTTCCAATTGTTGACATAAATTCAGAATGGCTTGTTGGTCGGTTATATCTATGGGATGGAAATTAGGTGCGATTTTTATTCCTGGATAATTTCCTGGAAGAGAAGCAATATGAATTTCCAAATCCAAATTTAATGCCGTGCGAATCAAAGGTTCTTGATACACACCTGCACCAAGAATCATCAGTTTTTTTCGTTTCATTTTATTCCCAACTCCTTTCGACAACAAAAAGAAAACATCAATCGCATGGTAGTTCTCAGAGGCCCATGGAGGAGGTCCGGTTCAATTCTCCGTTCGTTTCTGGAAATGAACGGAAATACATTGACGAAGTCTTTGCATCTGCGCATTTCTCTGGAAATGGACCTTTTACAAAACGCGTACAAACGTGGTTGGAAGAATTTCTCAATGCCCCTAGAGTTCTCCTTACCCACAGTTGTACTGCTGGTCTTGAGATGTCTGCAATGTTGAATGAATTTGGTCCAGGGGATGAAATCATTGTACCTTCTTTCACTTTTGTTACTACTGCTTCTTCGATGATGAGATCTGGTGCTAAGGTTGTATTTTGTGAGGTCGATCCTGAAACAATGTTGATTGATATGAATGATGTTGAATCTAAGATTACCAATCGTACAAAGGGGATTGTTCCTGTTCATTACGCTGGTTTTTCTCCCGATATGGAACTCATTTCTCAATTTTGCGATGAGCACGATATTACGTTTATCGAAGATTCTGCCCAAGGACTTGGGTCTACTTGGAAAGGGAGAAATTTGGGGACCTTTGCACCCTTGGCTGCGATTTCTTTCCACGAGACAAAAAATATCCATTCGGGTTTGGGCGGCTGCCTCGTTGTTAATGATGAAGATTTGATTGAAAAAGCGGAGATTGTTTGGGAGAGAGGGACAAACAGAAGTGCATTTTTCAAGGGTTTGGTGGATAAATATAGTTGGCAAGAAGTTGGTTCTTCGTTCTACCCTAGTGAACTCCAATCTGCCTTCCTTCTTGCTCAACTCGAATCTATGGAATCTAATCTTCGACAGAGGATGGAACTTTGGAACGAGTATGTCCGATGTTTTACTCCCTTGGAAAACCAAGGAAAATTGAGAATTATTCGTCCGCCGGCTGAATGTAATCATAATGCACATATGTTTGCTATTTGTTTGAATTCCCCCGAAGAAGCAGATCAAACTCGACTTCGTCTTAATGAAAACGGGATTCAAGCCGTGATTCATTATGTTCCTCTTCATACCTCTCCGATGGGTGTCAAAATGGGGTACTCTCCAGAGGATCTTCCTAAAACCAACTTGGCGGCCCAATGTCTTTTGAGAATGCCACTTCATCTGGAAATGGGGATTAATGACATTCAACGAATCGCCTCCCTATTCTGATTCATCCATTTTCGCCGGAATTGAGAGAATCAATATTCGGAAAACAATGAAAATAATTGCTCCTATTATAGGTGCACTGAGGAATTTAATCCAATTTAGATATAGGATATCTAGAGATTCTGTAGGAAGGGGTAGTGTCCATCCATTTTCAATTAATGAGAATTTCATACTTTGAGTTCCAAATAAGATTCCAAATAAGCTAAAGATTGCGTTTGTATCACCTTTTCTTTGTATTGTAACTAAAATTATTCCACCAAGAAAAATGCCAAGAATTAGCAAGAAATTAAAATCGGTGAAAAATGAATATAATAGGTTGTGAGTAATGGTGAAGAAAACTAGTAGAATTTGAATTTCATTGTTAAAGGGAATTTTGAATTCGGTTGCAAGCAAACGAATTGACATGGCAGAAAAAATAGGAATTAGCCCGATTTCATTTGGAATTAATCCATCACGGCCTAGAAAAATCGTAGAAGAAATTGCTAATACAATTGGGAAAGATGCAAAAATTTTCTGTAGATCATTATCTAATTTTTCCATTCTATCACTCTTCTTGAACCATGATTGTCTTGTTATCTATCCTTAGGGGTGATAGTTGTGTACTTAATTTTAGGCAATCCTAAAAGTGTTGAGGCGTGGCCCAATAGATATGGATGAGAGGTCTCAACGAGGTCTTTGCGGAGTTGTTCTTGCAGGGGGTTGGGGGACTCGTCTTCTTCCATTGACTACATCCACAAATAAACATCTAATGCCTGTTTATGATGAGCCAATGATCTGTAAATCAGTTGCTACACTTGCAAGGATGGGAATTACAGAAATCATGGTAGTTTTGGGAGGTTATTCTGGAAACTCTTTCTTTGCATTATTAGGTGACGGACATAGATATGGATTAGATATTAGATATGCGTATCAGGAACAAGCCGGAGGAATTGCTGAAGCATTGAGATTAACAGAAGGATTTGTTGGAGATAGATGCGTAGCCGTGATTTTAGGGGACAATGTATTTGAAAAATCAATGAAGGTACATTCGGATGCCTTTCTAAAGGATACTAAGAATGAATGTTATTTGTTTCTCAAACCAGTAAATGATCCTAGTTCATTTGGTATTGCTTGGATTGATTCAGATGGTCGAATTGTGAATATGGAAGAAAAGCCTCAAGCATCCGATTCTAATTTAGCAATTACAGGACTTTATCTTTATACTCCGAGAGTTTACGAGATGATTGATGAGATTTTAGAAACAACAGGATATTCGTCTAGAGGAGAACTAGAAATTACCGACATAAATCGCTTGTTCATGGAAAAGAATCTGGCCAAAGGATGCTATTTTGATTGTCATTGGGCTGATTGTGGTACAATTGATGCTCTTCTAGAAACATCAGTTTTGATGCGAGATTGGAACCTTGGTCCTTGGTTACCACCATTGAGGGATTAATTTGAGAATTTTAGTTACCGGAGGATGTGGATTCATCGGTAGCCATGTAGTTCGTCAGGCGTTAATGATTCCAAATGTTGAAAGGGTAATTAATCTTGATTCGTTGACCTATTCGGGTCATCCTCAGAATTGTTCTGATATCTATGATTCGCGATATTATTTCATACATGGTTCAATCAATGATGGGTCATTGTTGAGAGAAATTTTCCAAACTGAACAGATATCAGTTGTTTTACATTTAGCTGCGGAAAGTCACGTGGATCGTTCTATAAATTCAGTAAAACCATTTGTTGAGACTAATATTGAAGGTACACGTGTAATTTTGGAATCTATTTTGGAGTCCAAGAGATTGGGTCAAGAAATTGATTTAATCCACGTATCTACTGACGAGGTTTACGGTTCTTTGGCCCCTGATGATCCTTCTTTTACTGAACAAAATCCACTTAATCCTAGAAACCCCTATGCCGCAACTAAAGCAGCCTCTGATATGCTTGTACAAGCATTTGTAAACACTCATGAAATATCTGCAGTTATCACTAGGTGTTCAAATAATTACGGCCCAAATCAATTTCCTGAGAAGTTAATTCCATTAATGACGATTAATGCAATGAATGGAGATAATCTCCCAGTGTATGGGGATGGAAAACAGATTCGGGATTGGATACATGTTATTGATCATTCAAATGGTATTCTTTGTGCCATGTTAGGATTAAAAATGGGTAGATTGTCAACAGGTGAAGTAGTAAATTTTGGAGCATCTAATGAGATTGAAAATATTGAGATTGTACAGAAAATAATTCAATTAACGAATGCAAAAGAATCCCAAATTAAGTATGTAAAAGATAGACCTGGACATGATAGGAGGTATGCTATGGGTTTCCAAAAAGCCAAGAAAATTCTAGGATGGTCTCCTGAGATTGAATGGGATGAAGGATTAGCAACAACAGTTGAATGGTACAAGGAAAATAGTGAATGGGTAGAATCTATTACTAGTGGGAAATATCGTGATTGGATAAAAAATCAATATGGAAAAACAATCTGAATTTTTTTAATTCACAAAATTTGATTGTATATGTTTTCATTGTTGGTATTAATTAAATCATCATCAAATCTTTTCGGGCATCTTTTGCACATTTTTCCTTTCTTCTTGAGATGTTTTTTGCAACACTTTTTCTTGATTTTCTTTTCTTTTTTTCCGCTTGAGCATTTTGAATTGATATTCATCATTGATGTGTAATCTATTTGGCATTCACAGTAAACACATTCTCCCTGATCAAAAATTAATTCATCCAATCTTTTGGTATTGATTCCTTTCCATACACATTCTGGACATAGTTCCCAATGTGCTGCGTTGAAGGCCCCACACACTGAACAATCGGGCATATATTGAGCCAAAAAAAATTAGTTTTTAGGCTCTCCTAAATCTTATTCACTTATCTTGATATAAGAAATACTTGTGGCCGACTCAAGTAGGACGATTCTATGGTGAGATGGGACGTATTGATTGTTGCAATACTTTTGACCCCATTCTTATTTTCTATTGGTGGAGAAACCCTACATAATCTTGAAAACTCTATTTTTTCTTCTGCTCGAAGTGATGATGATGATTTTTGCGAAGAAACCTATGAAGATGAACAAAGTTGCAATTCAGATAACAGATGTGAATGGGATCCTGAAGACGATCCAGATGAAGATGATTATCCTGGTGAATGCGATGATAGGGACGATTCAGATTCTAGCGATTCCAGCGGTAGTAGTGA
>PAOZ01000036.1 GCA_002708695.1 Methanobacteriota archaeon
AATCCATTTTCCTTGCATCTTTGAGAAAGAACCCGTTTCCCCATCGAAATTGTTCGTTTGGGCTGATTTAGAATTTTCTTAGCAAATTCTGGATCCCAAGATTGTATGTCATTAAATCGTAGTTTAAACTCGATTGAATTGTTTGTAAGTAATTGGATTTGTTGTGATTTAACCTCTTGAAAGAAGGTCTCCCATCGAGAGCCAAAATCTTCAATCTGAAGGGTCATATTGTTCACCGGGAATTTGACGTGTGAATCGACCGTCTATGAATCAAGCGGCTAGTATCCTTTGAACCCCTTGTTTTCTAGTGGAAATTCCATTTTTCTTCTGTTACATTTTTACTTCGATAGAATACTTCTATTGGAAAAATTAACAGAGAATTTTAGGAACCGACGATTGTTAGCAAGTATATGGAATGGATAAGAAGCGGTGAAGATTTGTTTGTGAGAATAGATCCAGATGAAGAGATACATACATCTTTGCAAAAACTTGCTGATGAAGTTGGATTTGATGCAGCAGCCATTACCAGTGGAATAGGGAGAACGCGTGATAATTTGTATGGGTATATGGATGATGAAGGAGTTTACCAGAGAAGGCCATTGGATCCTCCTTCAGAATTGGTTAGCCTATCGGGAAATATTGCTCGAACACAAGATGGCAAACCATTCACCCATATCCACTGCTGCTGGTCTGATGATCACAATGATGTTCATGCCGGACATATGTTCCAATCTACAGTTCATGTAGTAGCAGAAATTCACATTCGAATCATGAAAAATGCAATAATGACTCGTTGTCCAGCTGTTGATTTAGAATTGTTAGTTCTCAAGTTTTCATGATTCAGGATTTGATTAAGAGAAGGAGTAAGACGAATGTCGACACCTACCATAGAGGATATGATTCGGAAAATTTGTTCCGAATATCGTGTTAATTCAATTCCCGATTCCTCAAGAGCTTGGAATGGCCCACAGATAATTTCTGATTTGAATCGTCCATGCAGGCTAATCGTTTCTGCGACAGATGCAAGTCTTGAAGTGATTGAAAAATCTGTAAAATTGGGGGCAGATATTTTGATTTGCCATCATGGACTTACTTGGACTCATGGATGTATTCCATTGCCATCAAGTGATGAAATAGAAGCAGCGAGAACTCAATTAGCTATTGACAATAATCTAACAATAATTGGATTGCATTTGCCAATGGATGCACACCCCTCTTTAGGAAACAATGCAGTTCTTTCCAAAGCGATAGATGCAGATTTTGAAAGAAATTGGTATTCAACAAAAGGTCACCCAAGTCCTTTGTTTCATGAGTTCACACAATCTAATGACAATACTTCTTGGCCAGAAATAATTGATTTAGAAGATGGACGAAAATCAATGCAAATCGGAATTATTTCTCGTGTAAAATCTTGTTCTAGATTAGAAATCAAATCTAGATTAGAAGAATTAATTGGAATGGAACAAACAAGTAACGAAATGATTCGATGCTTTCCTGAAGATAGAAACTTAGAATCTACTTTGGTAAACACGGTTGCGATTTGTACAGGTGCTGCAGGCGGAGCAATCATTGAAGCAAAGGAATCAGGCGCCGATTTACTCATTAGTGGTGAAGGCCCTGCACATGCCGCAATTCTCGCTCATGAATCGGGGGTGGGTTTACTCTTAGGGGGACATCATGCAACTGAAACTGTTGGGCCAAGAGCACTGGTTGAATGGTTAAATGAAGAATCCAATAACAACAATTGGTCTTTGAAAGCCACATTTATTTCTTCTCCGATAGGATTGTAATTACAATTTTTCAATCCGAAGGCTGATGTGTTGAATGCTCAAGCCACTAACATGGGCGAGGGAATAGATTATGCGAGTTCCGGCGTCGATATTGATTTAGAAGGAGTCGCAGTCTCTTCTCTAATAGGTGCATTAGGCAGTTCAGTAAGGCGCCCAGGAACCGTTGGTGCGCCTGTAGATCTTCCAGGTGGTTTTGGTGGACTTGTTGAATTTGGAGATAATTATCTTGCATTGGCTACTGATGGGGTAGGCTCGAAATTATCGATTGCTACAAAGTTGAAGCAATGGTTTGGGGTGGGTATAGATTGTATGGCAATGAATGTGAATGATTTGTTATGTGTTGGTGCTGAACCCATTGCTTTTGTGGATTATATTGCAGTTCCAAAACCAGATCCCGATACTCATGCAGCAATAGGAGCAAGTCTTGCTGAGGCATGCAAGAGAGCACGTGTTACACTTGCTGGAGGAGAAACAGCGAGTCTACCTGGTATAGTAACTGAATTAGATCTCTCAGGTACAGCCCTAGGCTGGTTATCCAAAGGAAATGAAATTACAGGAGCGAATCTAAAGGAAGGAGACATTCTAATTGGTCTTCCATCTTCTGGAGTTCATTCAAATGGATATTCTTTGGTTCGAAAGGTGATGGAAATTTCTGGTAATTCATGGGATGACCCTTGGCCTGTACCAATAGATGAAGAAAGAATTGAGCGATTCAACGAAGGCCCAATCACATTTGGTGAAGTATTTTTGAACCCAACAAGAATTTACGTCGACCCAGTAATCGATTTGATTCAAGATGGGCCTTGTTCTCCAGACAATATTCATGCAATTTGTCACATCACAGGAGGGGGATTGTCCAATCTTCTTCGTCTACATAATTCTCTAGGATGGCATATTCATTCACCGTTGCCAATTTTATCTGAATTTGAATGGATTCAAAATGCAGGCAGAATTGATAGACGTGAGATGTATAGAACTTTCAATATGGGTTGTGGAATGATTATTGCAGTAGATGCAAATGTCGCTTCAGAAGTTTCAACTTGGCTACAGGATAAATTAGAAGGAAGTGCCATAATTGGTGAAGTTGTATCTAATGGCCATAAGGTAACTCATCGGGAATCTACAGTTATTTTTGAACACTATTGATTCTATTTGATTGAAATATTCTGGAATTTCATAGATGTTATGGTTCCATGCAATTTGTGTAGAACACCGACTGAAGAAAATAATCTAACAGGAGGAGTTTGTTCAGTTTGTTCACCTTGGTGGCCTAGTGTAAAATCAATGGTAGAACTAACACCTACTTGGCAAAAAGATGCTGAAGAATGTGAATTTTCTGATGAAACAATGAGGTGGATAGAAGAAAATAACATTCAACCAGATGACGAAGGATGGGCCAAGGTTCTGTCCAAAATTATGGGAGATACAGAAACGTCAGAATTACTTGATGAATGGAATGATCGAACAATTTCAATTATTTTAGAAGATATCAAGAGGGTGATTTTGCCTGAATTACCATTGTTCCAGAGAGGTATTTTTCGAAATCAAAAGATTTGGGGATTGTCCACTGATCTCAGGTTCGGCAAGGTAATGGATACCGAGGTCCTCTACGACAATGGAGTATTACGGATTGATGGACATAAGATTGCATATGGTCCCGGCAACCTGCTCATGCGTTTTCTTTTGGAAAATCGTACCGACCCAGGTGGTCGATTTTCTAGAGTAATGCAACAATTACTTGGGTTAAGTGCAAAGGATTTGAGTCAAAGAGAAAGAATACCTGAAACCAATTCCAATCGAAAATGGGAAGGAGGGTTTCGTTTAGCTGGTTCCGTAAGACCATTTTTGTTGGGTTCCGAATTTAATTCACCTGACCCCCCATTTGATTGGAATCCCGAAGGATTTGATCTTGTTGTGTTGGATAATGAACGGAATAGACATAGAATGCCGTTACCGAAATCAAGCAGATCAATTGAAGCATTTACTGCTATTTGGAATGGTAGAGATGGGTCAATATTGGCTAAACATTTACGCGGGATTTCATTTAGATGGGCGCTAAATACTGGAATTATACAAAGCGATAGTATTGCTAATCCCACTGAGCGTTCGTTTCAATTGTTGAGAACTATTGTTGATTCAATGCCTCATATTGAAGTAGATGGTTTTCAACTAGCAATCATCGGAACTTCAGGTGTTGAATGGAGAATAAGTGCGGGTACTGGAATGCATGGAGCACCTTACATTGTTCGTCCAGTTGGCAGAACACCTCTTGGAAACGTAGTACTTTTTCGAGAAGTATGTGTTTATGATGATTCAGAACAACTTCCCATCGGTGATCGTATTGCAACAATGGCACTTGGTCTAATGAATGATGAGGATACAGCAAAGAGAGTAGATACTGTTCGGCAAGGCATCAATATGGTTACTCGACATTTCTCTGAATCGTTACATAAACCACGGGAAGTGCCATATCGATGAGCCCTTTCATAGAATCATGGAAGAGGAAAAGACGACACTACTTCTAGAGGGAGCAACCCCTTCCATTTTACCCATTCCTTCTGAAATGGACGAACATTTTGGTCGGGGACCAGGTTCCAAAGGATTGCGTGAAGTATTCCATAATTCAGTAATGGCAGGAAGCAGAACTAGATCTGTATTATTGCTTCACCATATTCTTTCAAGTTCTTATTTTCCAGAGGGGCCAATTCGAATATTGGATGGGTTGGGAGCATCTGGAATTCGAGCCAGAAGATGGTTGACTGAACTACCACCGGAGCAATCTACTCGCTTGGATTCACATGTATGTGATATTCTTCCAGAGTCGTTGGAATGGGTTGAGAAAAATTCGGAACGCTTCAATTTAGAAGGTCAGATTAAATTGATTTTAGGAGATTTAAGATCCAGAGTACTTGAGGGAGGTTGGCATTGGATAGACCTAGATCCATATGGTTCTCCTGTTCAATTTTTAGATCCAGTCATTCAAGCGCTTTCAAGGGATGCAATTCTTGAGGTTACGGCTACCGATACTGCAGCGTTAACAGGATCTAGCAAAGGTCCGACCATGCGACGTTATGGTGCATTTGTTAGAACCGATAAATGGGCTCACGATTCTGGATTACGTGTTTTAATGGCCAATATTGCTCGAATTGCTGCTCGTCATGATCGTTCCATTGAACCTTTGTTATCTGTATGGGAATCTCATCACCTTAGAGTGTCTGTACGGGTTAGAAGATCGAAACAAGGTGCAAGTTCAGTGGAGAAGAATATAGGTTGGCGAATCATTAATCCAACACCTACAGAACTCCAATCTAGTATTGATGCAGGTTTGCATTCTCATGGTAGTCCTGAAAGAAGTCAACCACTTTGCTTCCTACCTTTCCGTCATCCAGTGAATCATAAAGATCGTCGAGTTTCCGGACCTCTTTGGACAGGTCCTTTAACATCACAAGAAGTTCTATCTTCTTTGAATTTGGATGTAGCTGAAAAGTTATGTGTTCCAGAAACAGAATCCCTTACGTCGTGGGGTTTTCCGAGTAATCAGCATGAATCATTGATTGAACAATCTCGTCGTTCAATAACTAGATCACTTCTTCGTTTTTCTGAAGAAGCCAAAGTCAATCCCTCATCCTCGTTATTGATAGTTGATCGATTACATCCTCATATTCCATTGAATGGACCACCTTCGCCTTCGAAGTTAGCAGAAGTTCTAACTGAATCGGGACATCCTTCTTGTGTTGCTTCTTATCCTAATCCTGCAATATTAACATCTGCTCCTTGGGATTTAATCTATGATCTTGCATTAGAATCTTCAACTGCTTCACTTCAATTGTAATTTATCCCCCGATGTATGACATCTCAATTTTTGGAAGTACAATTGTTCCCGGTTTAGGTGTTTTACTTCTCAGTTCAGAATACCTGTCTTCTCTTGATTTCCAAATTTCTGAAATCACATTTTGGATTGTATTTTTGTTACCCTCGTCTCTTATTATTGATTTTAGATCAGTTCCCTTTGATGCAAAAAGACAGGTGAATATTCGACCTTCTGCCGAAATCCTTGCCCGTGTACAATCTCCACAGAATGGTTGGGATACGGATGAAATAAAACCGATTTCAAAACCCCTTTTCCCTTCAACCATCCATCGTTTGGCAACTTCTCCCCTATGTGTTGAATCGATAGGAATTAGATTCATTCTTTTCTTCAGATAATTATGAATTTCAGAACTTGGAACGACATTATTGTATCTCCATCTATTGTGGTTTCCTACGTCCATGAATTCAATAAATCTCAGAGACACTGGAAGATGTTCAAATTGTTCAATTAATCGATCTATATCTTGTTCATTTATTCCTCTACGAATAACGCTGTTAATCCTGACTTGGCCAAGATCGCACTCAATAGCTTCATCTATTGCATTTAGAATAGAATCGAGTTTTTCACCAGAGGTGTTAGTGATTTGTTCAAACACTTTTGGGTCTAATGAATCTAGGCTGAAAGTAACTCGATTTAATCCGGCTTTTCGCAGTGATTTCCCTCGGCCACCAAAAAGTAAACCATTGGTAGTCATGGCTATTTCAACAGGGTGTTTTGAAAGCATTTGGATTAGGTCCTCCAACCCTCGTCGCAACAAAGGCTCTCCCCCCGTTAAACGAATTTTCTTTACTCCGAGTGGAATCAACGATTCAACAATCGAATTTATTTCTTCAAAAGTTAGTAATTCATTTCGATGCATGAATCGATGTTTTGAATCGAATATTTCTGCTGGCATACAATAATCACATCTCATATTACAACGGTCTGTAACTGAGATTCTCAAATCATGAAGCGGGCGGCCTAATTGGTCCAACACCCCATGCATATTATGGCAAGGGAATAGACACTGCATCAATCATACTGCTCAATTATTTCGTGTGGAGTGATTGAAGTAGTACCGAATCTTCCGAGATACATGAACAAAGGCGTGACCATAGCAGGTGGGGTAGTAACTGGGATATTTTTACTCTTGACAATATTGGGCAGTGTTATTGCAGGTTCCACTGTTGAAGAACTTGAGAACTTTGACGATAATCCTGCTCCATATTATACTCCGTCTGAGAACGGAGAAGTCACATTCACTTTTATCGATGATGATCGTCAAGGAAGTGTTGCCTTTGAAGTACTTCTAGATCTTGATTATGTGGACGAAGACAAAGACGGCATGATTGATAATTGCGATGGCTTTCAAGTCACCATCACAGATGAAAACGGTATTGATGTGACAGAAAATGTTTCAAAGATGGATTGTTGGTATGATGCACTCTACGCCGAAGATCCAATGCATGATGGAAAGGTCATCCACACCTATGTATGTGATACATACTTTGGATCAGATGATTGTGACATCAATTCAAATTATACCATTACATTGACACTGAGAGATTCCAACGAAACTAAGAATTTCGTTCTTTTCGATAATGACGCATATTCAGTAGCAATGTTAACAGCTCTTGGGGATGATATTGGTGCAGCACTTGGAGGAGGGGCGCTTGCTACTTTGGGATGTTGTGGAATTCCTATTGGTTTGATTATTCTGATTATTGGATTAGCAATTGGTGGACCTCAACCTCAACCACAAATGATGATGGGGGGACAAATGCCGATGGGGGGACAAATGCCGATGGCAGGTTCAATGCCAATGAACCAAATGGGTGGAACTCTTCCTATGCAAACTCCCGTTCAGAGTATGCAACCACCTTTGAGTAGTGGTGCTACAGAATCTACCGTTCCAGATATGGCTGCAGCTTATGAAAATCAATTCTCCCAGCCCCCAACAGAGTAAGTAAAATTTTGAAATTAAGTGGTGAAATCATGATTCAAATCACCGACAAAGCAAAAGAAATGCTCCTTCAGTTTCAACAGAAAGCTGATGATGATATTAAGCGCGTTCTTAGAGTTGAGATAATTGGTCGAGGAGACAAGGGATTTCGATATGATTTGAATTTAGTCGATATTGAAGAAAAGGATGAATCTGACAATGTTTGCGAAGTTGATGATATGACAGTTCTAATTGCGGAAAGAAGCATGCAATACATGGAAGGCGCAACATTAGATTTCGTCGAGACGTTGATGGGAGGAGGATTTCAATTTGACAATCCAAATCCAATGTGGGTTGATGACATCTCGGTTGCTGTAGCTGAGGTGATTCAAACTGATGTTAGTCCAATGGTTGCATCTCACGGAGGAACTGTTGAATTACTCGGAGTCGATGGAGACAAAGCAGTCATTGCATTTGGAGGAGGATGTCAAGGATGCGGAATGGCAGATGTTACTCTTAAGCAAGGAATTGAAGTTGCAATTAAGAACAAAGTTCCTTCGATTTCTTCTATAGTTGATGCTACAGATCATGCAGCTGGAACGAATCCATTTTATTGATTTCAAACCTTCTTTTTGGGTCCTTGGACCGGTTCTGAATTGTTTTTCAAGCGATTAATGGCAATTAATGCAGAATTTCTTCCTGATAACATTGCTCCTTCTACACTACCATGTAACATATGGTCTCCGCATTCTATTGCATCATCTCCATTCTTTGGGACATTTGTCAGACGTTCTCCGGGGTTGCTAATTGGTAAAGCATGTGCAATATGTTGTATTGTTAGTGTCTTCCAAGTCGAAACAGTTCCATCTCCGAACCATGTTCCCAAATCGTTTCGAACACTTTCTTCGATTGAATCTTCAGATTCTAATCCCATTTCTATGGCTCTATCTCCCACTACCGTAGCAGCCACTAGGCTTCTTCCAGATGGTGCATACGATGGTTGAATATCAGAGGGTACTGCTACGTGGGAAACAATAGATGACGAATCTGCTAGATTGCTATTGAGTAGAATATGTTTGGATCTTAGAGGTGATTTAGGTGCATCAAAGTAAACGGTCCAGACATGCTTTCCGTCGCCTTCTTGGGGTTCATTGAATGCTTTTATTACAAGGTCGAATCGATGTGCTTCTCCTCTAAATCGAAGTGCTTTGTTTTCAATTCTGCTTATTTCTACCCCTAATCTGATGTTATCCATTCCAATTTCTTGTGCAATTGTAAAGGGAACAGAGTTAATTCCATTTTTTGGTAAAACCATCTTACCTTTGGCCATCATTCTGAAGATGAAACGAAACAATCGTTCCGATGTTTGTAGTTTAGATTCTAGAAAAATCCCTCCAAATAATGGTAAGAAGAATCGATTAATGGCATTATTACTTAATTTTCTTTCTTGTAAATATTCGAGAGTACTTCCATCATTTCCATCAAATAATTGATCTATTTTTCCTTTCATAATCGTTCTTCTCAGTAAAGCAAATCTCAATAAATCTTTGAAAGAAAGAAACCCATTGAATAAGGAAAAAAATCCTGCTATTGGATTTCTCCAAGGATCTGCTATTAATTTCATTCTGATTTTACCATTGTTCAAGCTAACGATTCTTGCTCCTGATTTGAAAGGTTTACATTCTAATGATTTGTAGTTAATATTTTTCGAAGTTTCAGGATATGCCGTTTGTAAAACATGAAATCCATGATCGATTAGAAAACCGTCAATTTCACTAGTTTGCATTCGTCCCCCAATTTCAGAATTTTTATCAAAAACTGTGACATTGAATCCCTTTGATTTCAGAATTTTTGCGCAATGGAGACCAGAAATTCCGGCTCCAACAATAGCAATTTTTTTCTCATTATTTTGAGAATTCGCCATCATCATCCTTCTCCCCTATTTCCAATCCTATTCTAAATTCTTCTAAATATGGTCCCATTGATTGGATTAGCATTACATCCGGATGTGTTCTGATTACTAATCCATCAAGATACATTAATGCTCTAATTATTGGAAAAGCCTCTTCTCCAAAATCTGCTTTTGCCTTCTCAACTGCAGTTCGAACAGTTTTCATCATTATTTGAGTCAAACTTTGTTCTCCCACTGGCTTTGATTCAAAATTTTCGTATATCTCGCTCATTTTTGCATGATACCTTTGGAGTTTTACACCCTTTAAATCTGCCTTAGACATTTCTAATAGTGCATCGAATGCTTCTGTAAGTTGTAGTTTAGAGAGATGTTCAAAGAATGAAAATAGAGTTTCATTTACGTGTTTTGGTGCATGGCAAATAGCCCCATTATCGATAAATACGAATTTACCGTTCTCATCGATAATACAATTTCCTGGATGAAGATCGCCATGAAAAGTTCCTATACCAAAGAGAAAAGCCCCATGTATTCGGAATAATTGTAGCAATGTTTCCCATTCCAAATTGCCGGAATTAATCCCATCTTCAAGTGATTCACCCCTGATATATTCAGACACTAAGACATGTTCGTTAGATATGTCTGGATAGTATTTTGGGAATCGAAGAAGAGGCATTGAAAATTTTTCTTTTATTTCATTCTGAATCCTTTTCAATTCATTTGCTCCTGAGATTTCGTTTGTTAAATCAAGCTCTCTTGTTGTATAATCGGCAACGTGATTCAACAAAGCGATTGGGTTTCCGACTTTACGTAATTTAGGAGAGAAAAAAAGAAAGATCTTCAACCATCTTCGCATTCGATTTACATCTCGTCTGAATTGTTTTTCATTTTGAGATTTGATGATTTTTATTACTACATCATCACCATTTTTTAATCGTGCTCTATGTACTTGTCCTACTGAGGCAGCAGCAAGAGGTTTTTCATCTATCCATTCGAATGCATTTCTGAATCCCTGCGGCCCCCTTGTATCGATATTTGCAAAAACATCTTCTGAAGGAATCGTGGCAGCATGTTGATACAAGGATTGTAGTTGTTGACATTTTTCCACAGAAAGAATATCTGATCGTAGTGCAAAAATTTGAGCTAGTTTTACTGACAGTAATCCTTGTTGCTGAATCCATTCCAAATCTGCAGGACCTTTTTTGAGAATCTGCCTCATAAAACGAAGGAAAGTCAGCAGTCTCATACATTGCTCATATCATTAGAGAATATGAATGAATGTTCAAGTCTTTACTACCATGGGAATTTCCATGACCAAATTATCAGGTCATTAATTATACATTGAATCGATAGAGCAAATGCTCCGAATAATAGCCAACTTGCTCTAGGGACATCATCTTGGTATGCCGATAATGCAAGTAATCCTAGCATAATATTTCCAATTGATGCTAGAAGGAGCGTTCCTACAACTAAAAAAGGAGTAAAATCGTTAGGGTTTCTTAGATGTAATCCCGTACTTTCGATCCATAGAGCAGATGGGATTAGAAATATCGCGAAAGAAAGTAGGAGACGATTAGTTCCCCTATTGTCTGATTCTCCCCAAGGCCATCGTAAATTTGCTATATCTCCACTGTCCATCTGGAATAGAGTAATCCACCAATAAACTAGATATCCAATTGCAGCGACAAACATGAAAATAACACTAAATCGTTGTAGGTTGCCAGTAACTCCTCCCCAGAGATCTGATGGTTGAGATAATCTAGAAACTCCCCACACGTATGAAGCTAAAACTAATCCGCCCACAACGATTGTGAAAATTTTTATCTGATCTCTACTAATTTCCATGTTACCACAACTATTCTTTCATTAGAAGGTGATATTGCCAAATATTATCCAAATCTCCACTTCCAAGAATTTTCTTTATTTCTACATCTCCTTCTTCAGGATATCTCGCCATCAATGCACCTTCTATAATCCCATCATCGAGTTCCCAGAGGGGAAGAACATCTCTATTTCCTTGATCTGGTTTCTCGTTCAACCCTACACAGACATGGAACGTAGGCTCTAATGCATACGTGAGAGTACCTAATCCTGCGGCTTCCCATAAATCCATTAATTCGTTTAAAAATTCAATATTATCTTCAATCCCTCTAAGAGAAAACGCTAGTTCTTCTCCCACTCTTCTTCCAACCTGTCTCATCATTATTTCCAAATCAAAACCAAGAATTGTGAGACTAGATAGGCTATTTTCACCCAGTTGTCTTCTAGCAGAATTTACCTCTCTTCCTGCCTTGAGCATCGCATCAGGATCGAATGGTGTATCTTCCTCAGGCAATTCAAGATCTACACCTAAAGCAGTTCTCAATTTCTCAAGAAAAGACCCTTGTCCTATTTCAATTCTTAATGGGTCTACAATCTGTTGTTCAGTGAATCGCTTTTCTGCTTGATCGAATGGTATGGCTTCTGGCCAGACAGCATCGATTAGATTGGCTTGTGAGATTGCGAATTGCTTCGATACCACCGATAGAGCGGCATCTTCCTTACCTCTTCCAACTGGATTAGATTCTATGTTTAGCATTTGTAGAACTTCTTCGTTATCCATCAAAGCACCCTGTGATTCAACATCATCCGAATGTCGTACCATTACATTTTCATGTAGGTCACGGAAAAATCGAATAGTTCTTCTGTGCAATTTGGCCAAAATTTGAATTTTAACTCCCCTTTCTGCTGCTGAATTTATCGCAGCTAATGCAGGTCCTCTGTGCAGATGAAGAATGCCATATTCGCCTAGCATGAGTACAACTCTTTCATTTGCATCTTTTGCAAATTGTTCAATACGTTTGTGAATGTGTATTCTTTCTTTTAGTACAGCAAATTTTGGCTCATCGAATCCAACTGATTTTGCTTTATCTGCAACATCTTGGTTCCATGATGTTCCACTTAGTAATGTTTCATATCCTTCTTCAACTTGTCTAAGTTGTTCTTTTCTCATTCCTATTAGTCGTTCTACTGCTTCATTGATTGGCGGTGATGAGAATTTCATTGGCCGATCAGCAGTTGTTGTGACTAATCCTATTTCTTGTAATCTAGAAAGAGAATTGTATGCATCAAGTCTGGTAGTTCCCAATTCAGTGGCTAATTCAGAAGCTTTTAGTTTTGGTTTGGAGGATAAAATTAGAACAGATTGTACTTCTCTTTCGTTTAGCCCTGCAGAAGATAGAACTTGCTCCCATCCCATCAGAATCCTTCTCCTTCAGTAACTTCACTTAATACAGAGAGAATCTTTGCGACGTGATTTCTAGGTCTAAATAACCAATCATAGACATAATGTATCTTCCTATCAGGTCCAATGACAAACGAAGATTTAGCAGGAAACTTTCCTAGATGAATAGGAACTCCGTACCTCTTTGCAACCTGTCTTTCGGGATCTCCCAGAATTGGATAAGGAAGATCTAAAGATTCTTTGAATTCTTTATGGTCGTTTTTAGGATCTTGACTGATGCCAATAATCTCACAACCTACAGACTTAAACAATTCATATTGTTCTTTGAAGTTTAAACATCCTCTTTTGCATGTTGGTGCACCGTTAACGGAATAGAAGAAAATAACTTTCCAATGATTATCAAAATCACTTAGGTTAACAATTTCTCCATTTGATGACTCTAGAGAAAAATCTGGAGCTTCTTTACCAACCAAGGATTTTGTAGTTATTTGACTCATGTTTTTCCCCTGTTAAAATTCTAGCAAATGACCCATTCTGCGTGCCTTAGTAGACAAGTATTCGATGTTGTGGGGGCCAACACCATTAACATGTTCCACACGTTCTACTTCTATTCCGTTAGAAGTCATTGCAGATTCTTTCAGAGGATTATTTGTCAACAAACGAATTTTTTCTATTCCCATCTGTTGTAGCATCTGAGCAGCCATAGTGTAATCTCTGGCGTCCGCAGGATGCCCTAACAGAATGTTGGCATCTAGTGTGTCAAAGCCTCTATCTTGTAATGCATATGCTTGTATTTTTGCGGTCAATCCAATACCTCTTCCTTCTTGACGAAGATATAGGATTAATCCCACACCCTCGTCTTGAACTTTATTCAAGGCACGTTTTAGTTGTGGACCACAGTCACATTTCAACGACCCAAGAGCATCTCCCGTTAAGCATTCAGAGTGAATTCTTACAAGAGGAGCCTCTTCATCCCATGGCTGACCGGTGTAGATCGCACAATGATCTACGGAGCTCAGCTCTGGGAATGAGCGAACCCGAAAGTTCCCATGCTCTGTGGGAAGAAATGCATCTGGATGTGGAATCCTCACTTCTTCATTGGACTCAGTTAGAACCATGTTTACCTGCAATAGTTTACACTTATGAAGAACTGTTCAATCTCAGAATAATTATTTTTTCACACTGTTGAACAGCCATTCATATATGCCGAAACCAAAATTTAACCCGATGCGGTCCAATCTTTGTGATCTAGGTGTTGCAGCCTGTGTCGTGAATAAAGGTCGTATATTGTTAATCAAGGAGTCAAAAGGCCCTCATTCCTCCAAGTGGGGTGTCCCCAAAGGATTTGTAGAATCAGGAGAATTGCCCGCTCAAGCCGCATTACGAGAGTTATTCGAAGAGTGTGGGCTATCTGGGGATATAATTGGTATCATTGCTCTCCGTGAAAGGGTAAAGAGAGGCCAAACTGGAGTTTTTATGGCCTATTTGGTTAATCCTAAATCATTGGATGTCAAGTTAAATTTAGAAGAAATCAGTGATTTTGGATGGTTCTCTCTTGAAGAACTAGATTCCGTAGAATGGCTAAGCCACACAATGCATTCAATTTCAGTAGCTTCGATTAACCACTATTCTTCTATGGAAATGATCGATTATTCAGAAGAAAAGAACGAACCATATCTTGTTCATTATGTACAAAAAAAGGTTGAAATTCCGGAGTTGTCAATATGAAAATCGAGAACTCTGCCATTGCATCTAGGACTAGAGTTCTAGTAGAACATCCGGTAAATGAGCAGGGAGAATTCGTACTATATTGGATGACTGCCCAACGAAGATTACGTTGGAACCATGCTTTAGAGCATGCAGCAGATGTGGCCGAGCAACTCGAAAAACCATTGATTGTTGTTGAGCCTTTTAGCATAGATCATTCATTCGCGAGTGATAGATTAGTGACCTTTGTGGCTCAAGGTATGCTTGACAATCGGGAAGCATTTGAAGGAACCGGAGTTCGTTATATTCCTTGGATTGAAACTCATCGCGATAGAGGAAATGGTTTGTTAAGACGTATTTCCAAGAAAGCCTGCCTTATTGTAATGGATGATTTTCCGACAGGTCATCCACGTCATGTTATGGAGCGTGCCGAGAAAATTCTTGAAACTCGATTACATGCAGTAGATGGTTGTGGCGTAATACCCATGTCTTGGACTGATAAGGCTCCTCCACTGGCTCATACTTTTCGAAGAGTAGTTCAGCGTAGAGTCATTGAAGCAATTTCTGGTTCACCCAAACCTAATCCACTAGAATCCAGAAGTAGTAGTCTCTGGATGCCTGAAAATGAATACTCTATGTTACTGGAAGAGTTAAGATTTTCAATGACTCCTCTTGAATGGTTATGGAGAGTTTCTGAAGGAGGAGTTACAGGCAAGTCTGCATTAGAACCCCTCCCAATTGACCATTTGGTACCTGCTGTTGCATCAGTAAGAGGGGGTTCTAAACATGCAAATAGATTATTAGAAATTTTCATTAATCAAAGATTAGAAAAATATTCTGATGGACGAAACAATCCTTCTGAACCTATGACTAGTCGTTTATCCCCTTGGCTTCATTTTGGACATATATCTGCGCTAGAAGTAGTTGATAGAGTTCTCAAAAAAGGAAATTGGGACCCTACAATGACTCCCGATAAAGTTACAGGATCTAGAAACGGTTGGTGGGGATTAAATGAAGCATCAGAAGCATTCCTCGATCAAATAATAACATGGCGTGATCTTGGTTTTCATTTTGCATACCATAGACCTGATCATGCATCATTTAATTCACTTCCAGAATGGGCTCAAATAACCTTAACTGAACACGCGAATGACCCTCGACCATCCTATGTTTTTGATGAATTAGAAAACGCAGAAACTCATGATGAAATTTGGAATGCAGCTCAAAGGGAATTACGTGAGACGGGAGTAATCCACAATTATTTACGAATGTTATGGGGCAAGAGAATTTTGGAATGGGCACCTGATCCCGTAACCGCATCAGATTGGATGGTTCGTCTAAATGATAGATGGGCCTTAGATGGAAGAGATCCTAATTCTTACACTGGAATATTTTGGGTACTGGGACGACATGATCGCGCTTGGGGGCCCGAACGTCCAGTGTTTGGAAAGGTTAGATTCATGTCGAGTGCAAATACAGCAAGAAAACTTGATCTTAAAGGATATTTGAATCAATTTGGGATAGGCGAATTTGATAGAATTGAGGGATGATAATTGGTAAACTACTTACATGAAACCCGAGTTGAAGCATCCCGAAAAGTAGTTTGGGAATGGCATACTAGAGAAGGTGCATTTGACAGATTATCTCCTCCTTGGGAGAACATAGAAACAATCTCATCTCCACCTGATTTATCACCTGGTGGAACTAGAGTAATGAAGATGAAAATAGGGCCAATAAAGATGAAATGGATCGCCGAACATACGGATATGATTGTGGGAGAATTATTCGCAGATAGAATGGTTCGAGGTCCGTTTAAGAGGTGGTGGCACACCCATCATTTTATCAAAGAAAAACCAAATGTTACTATTATTCGTGACGAAGTTAGTTACGAAATTCCTCTAGGATTTCTTGGAAGGCTATTCGGCGGACGATATGTTCGTAAAAATATAGAAAATATGTTTACTTCAAGAGCGATTAGTTTGAAGAGGGATATTATGAGACATCAATCATTTTCTGGATTTTCACGAAAACGAATACTGGTCAGTGGGGCCAGCGGATTGATTGGTTCACAACTTATTCCGTTTCTTGATACAGGTGGTCACGAAGTGATTCAATTAGTAAGAAGAAAACCATTAGATAAAAATCAACGATTCTGGGACCCTGAGAAAGGGGAATTAGATCCGTCATTATTTGATGGCATCGATGCAGTAATTCATTTGGGAGGTGTAGGAATTGGAGATAAGAGATGGTCTAAAAAACGTAAGCAAGCAATAGTTGACTCACGCCAAAAATCTGTCAAATTATTATCTGAAACTATGGCCTCTTTAGAGAAAAAACCAGAGGTATTTGTTGTCGCTAGTGCAATTGGGATTTATGGAGATAGAGGCGATGAAGACCTCGATGAAGATAGCACACATGGCACAGGTTTTCTTACTGATACAGCAAAAATATGGGAGTCATCTGCGGATGCAGCCAGAGAGGCAGGAATTAGAACAATTCATCTTCGAACTGGAATAGTATTAACTCCAAAGGGAGGAGCATTGGGGAGAATGCTTTTCCCGTTTAAAATGGGAGCTGGTGGCCCGATTGGTTCAGGGAAACAATGGATGTCATGGATTTCAATGGATGATCATATTGCAGCAGTACAACACCTAATTATGACAAAAAATTGTGAAGGAGTGTATAATCTGACTTCTCCTAATCCAGTTCGTCAGAAATCTTTTGCCAAAACTTTGGGTCGAGTTCTCAGGAGGCCTGCATTCGCTCCTCTTCCTGGTTTTGTTGTTAGGATAATGTTCGGTGAACTTGCTCGTCCTTTGTTACTTGAAGGACAGAAGGTGAACCCTCGACGTCTACTTGAATCAGGTTTTGAGTTCGAGCATCCAAATTTGGAAGATGCTTTTCGAGATTGCCTAGGTAAATGGAAACCACAATAATTTCTGGACAAGCCTAAGAAACAGAAATGCTAGCGGGTAACATGCGCGAGCATCCATCCGACCGAGTCGATTTGAGGAGTGATACTGTTACTCAACCTACTGATAAGATGCGAAAATCGATGTCTTCGGCTCCTGTTGGCGATGATGTATTAGGGGATGATCCTACAGTAATCGAATTAGAAAATCGTCTTTCGTCAATGTTAGGAAAAGAAGCAGCCCTTTTCGTTCCTAGTGGGACAATGTCGAATGCAATTGCAATTCGATCTCATACGAAGCCCGGCGATGAAATTATTACTGAGGCAACCAGCCATATTTATGTCTACGAAGGAGGAGGTTTTGCTGCACTATCTGGATGTTCGGTTGCATTAGTTCCCGGAAAGCGTGGAATAATGAATCCTGATGATGTCGCTAAGGCAATTCGTAAAGAAAATGGTAGTCTTGGCCATTTTCCAAATGGTTCTTTGGTCTGTGTAGAAAATACTTCAAATCGAGGAGGAGGGACTTGCTATCCAATAGAAACCCTAGATGCTATTGCTAAGGTTGCTCATGACAATACTTGTGCTGCTCATATGGACGGAGCACGTTTATTCAATGCATCAATCGCTACAGGCATTAGTCCTGCTCGAATGGTTCGTGATTATGAATCAATTTCTATTTGTTTGTCAAAGGGACTTGGTGCCCCAGTAGGTAGTGTGCTGGTTGGGTCATCTGATTTCATAGCCTTAGCTCATCGTTGGCGTAAGATGTTTGGAGGAGGGATGCGTCAAGCTGGAATCATTGCAGCAGGAGGAATATTTGCATTAGAAAATCATATAGAAAGAATGGCAGAAGATCATGCTCGGGCTCAAAAACTTGCAGAATCGATAAGAAATATGGAAGGATTTGATGTTGATATTTCAACAGTTGAATCAAATATGGTGTATGTTACAACTGATAAATTAGCATCTGAAGTTATTGAATCACTTTCTTCTAAAGGAATAGATGCATTGGATTTAGGGCCGAATATGATACGATTAGTTACTCACCTACATATTACAGATGAAGACATTGAAAGAACAATAGATGCTTTTGCATCATTGTAATTCTTTGATTCATAAGGAGTCATTTTCTTGTTGCATATATGAGTGCCACTACTAAGGGGAATGATGAACTAAATGATAGATTATGCGTTGCATGTCAAATTGAAGAATTAAAAATTACAAATCCAAACAATTGGTGTCCTAGATGTACATGGATGATTCATCCACATTGTACAGGGATTGCTCCATTGCGTCCAGCATCACAAACTGATGTTGATATGGTCAATGAAATATTACAGAAAACATCCTCACGTGCTACATTAAGTAGAATTAGAGAGTGGCATAACAACCTTGATTCAGCCGATTCTGATTGGATTTTCCGTATTCAGGATTCACATATAGATCCAATAATCGATGATGAAAGGGGAAATGAAATAAGAACACGAATATTTGAACAAATACAATCATCAGAAAATGAACATCTCAAGGAATGGCTAATGAACAGAGGGTTTCCTTTACCGGGGGGTTGTTGGATGCAAATTAGTTCCATGTCTGCAGTACCTCATTCAATTTCTATTGATGGCATAGTAAATACTGGGCCACGTTTCCCTCATTCACAATTAATTGAAATAATTTCAAAAATGGATGAATGGGAATTAAGGGCTGTAAATTGGCATCGTTTTAGCCAATTACTTGCTGAATTAGGCATTAATCAAAGAGATCATTTTCGAGAGTTAAGAAGGAATAGACACATTGTTCATGCAAGACATTATCGTCACCTAATGGCAAATGGTGAATTAACTTCTATCAGATCCTTTGGCGCTGTAATATCAAGAGTAATTTCTCGTTGGAATAATTCTATGACAAATTTACGCGGTTCTTTTCTTTCCGGATTAGAGGGGCGTGAAACGGATATCATGGATGTGCTTCCGTTTTTTATTGATCAAATGTCTGATGATGAAATTGCATCTATTCCTTGGCTTAGACGATGGAAAGAAGAAACAAAAAACTGGTCAAATCCGGAAATCTTTGAACATAATTTTGACAATTTTATTTCAATTCGAAGTGGAAGACTATTCTTGCGTGTTAAGAATAAATATGGAAAACTAAGCTTGCGCCGAATTCCTTCGGATTTCCGTATCATTTCAGCATTGATTTCCGCCCAATTATCTCCACCAGGGACCTCAATACATGATAGTCTTCAATTGCTGTTGACAAATTGGCATAATGATTCGATGGTTCAGGCAGTACCGAATGATGCTGATCGCCGTGCAGCTAGGTTATTGGCAGATGTAGAAAAAGGTGCAGAAAACGTCACTTTTTCTGAAAAGGAACGCAGTTTGTTAATCAAAGGAAATACAGGTACGGAATATCAAATTAAAGTCAATCGGACACTGAGTCGTCATGCAGATAAATTTCAACTTAGTGCTAGGGTTCGAAGTTATGATGAATGGGAAAAAATTTGTACACATGCCAGTGATGAATTGAAGGATTTACCAATTGGCGATCAGATTGCAACTTTAGCTTTAATCTGTTCAAGAGATTTGGAAAATAACACTGCAATTTCGACAATTCACATGTTTTTAGTTAGTAAAAATAAGATTTCTATGGATCCTGAAATGAGGCAAGAACCGGATTTCAATCGCCAAATACGACTCCGAGATAGAGTCAGGGATTTCTTTGAAGACAGAGAAGTCGCCGATGCAGAAATTAGAAGAAGAATCCGTCATGAGAGGCCTAATTTTCGTAGATACTTACAGTATGAATGGGATTACCAAAATGGAGAGTTGAGAATCGAAGAAGAACATCCATTTCCGCTAAATGATGATGTTTTAGGAGATGTAGGAAATCGAAATAGAATTCCTAATTTATTGATTAATGCCTTGGTTGGTTTTAATGCGGCCCCAATTGGAGCATTGGCACGTTTACCTTCTGCTCCAGGCGGCAGTTTCAGATTATTGACTATTGCAAATGAGGTATTCACTCAACAAGAAGTAGATGTTTTACAATCAACTGCAAGAATTAATGGTTGGTCATTAGTTGAAAATTTTGATGGAGAAACTGAAGAGAATCAAGAAATGTGGGTGAAGGAACAACATCGTAGATTTAATCATGAGCCAATTCGAATTGAAATGTATGATTTATTATCTCGAATTCAAGAAGAAATAGATCCTAATGGAAGACCTTGGTGGGCGAGAATAGAAGATAGGGTCAGACATTTCCGTCAAGTCCGTAATCGGGTATTTTGGAATTTTCAGAACGAAGAGAGGTAACATTGAGGAATGAGTACTTTATCTGAGAGGTATGAATCGAGCCATAGTACTAGTGACGCTAGTTCTTTTTTCTGGTTTTGTTCAAGCATCGCCTATCACCTTTGATACTGATGGATTATCGGTAATTTCTGAGCCGAGTGCGATTGAGAAAACCGGAACTATTGGTGGTTTGTCAATCGACATAGGAATAGGCAACATCTCTAATTCAACTGGGGAAATCTCTTCTGAAGATTGGCCGGTTATTGCAGAGGTTTACACTGCTACATGGTGTGGTAATTGTCTTGATTCAGAAGATGCAGTTTCTGAGATCGCAACAACTAGAGAAATTGAGAGACTTCATTACCATAGAGAATATTCTGAGATTCGAGATCCATTCGGAACAGAGGTTGGTGATGATCGATGGATTGCTCGTTTTGGACCTACAAATGTTCGTGCCACTGGGGGATTAGAGAGATTACCTCCAGCAGTGGTGTTTAATGGTGAATGGCTTCATTCTGGGTCGGTCGCAAAAGGCACTGGAACCTTGAGTGATGATTATGCTTTGAGTGCCGATCTAGGTTCGTCTCTTTCTCTTGATGATCTTTCTGCTTCATTGACTTGGACATCAAATGGAGATGAATTGAATGGAACAGTAGATTGGAATGTCAGCGAAGAAATTCACTCTTTGACAATGAATTACGACATCTGGGACGATGAGTGCTCAGATCCAGATTTCGCTTCTATTACTCCGATTCTGTATGTAGTCGAGGAAATCGCTCAAGACGAGAATGGGTCAAATGGGCTTGAGTTTTATCCCCATGTTATTCGAGATATTCACGAACTTCCTTGGGATGTTCCAGCGAATATCACACTTCCAGAGATTTGGGATGGAGAGGATTTTCGATTGGTTCTAGTGTTTGATTGGGAAATGCAATTCAAGCAATATGATTGCGTAGTAGACACCCCTGTTTCAGGGTTCTTACCTGCTTCTAGTGCCCTTTCATCTCTTTTCATTCTAGGATTAGTATCTATCATTATTCGAAGAAAGTAAGTTGAAAACTTCGGGTTTATCTACCATCGAAGTACAAGTAGAACGTTGGTGGTGCCATGGAGATAACCTTGGAACAAATTCCGAGGGGGAATTTTCCTGATTGGGTTTTGCAGCATGCAATTCGTCAATCCATAGATCCTAGGCCATTTTCAGAAGGAGGCCCCTCTAGAATACTTTTCATCCATTCTTCAAGTTTATCTCGTGATAGGTTTCTTAGTCAAATTTCATCAACTACTGGAATTGTTGATCGGAGTTCACATCTTACTCTAAATGGATTATGCACTAAGATTTATGCTGATTTACGAGAACCACGCATGCTTCCAGATGGGCCATCATTAGAACTAGCTATGCATTCAATTATGGAAACTAAAGCAGCTCAGCTTGAATTTCCATTATTGCATCCTCTTGAAGATAGGAAATGGCCCATATCTAAAACTCGAACATTATTGAGATTAAATTCCACTTTAAGGAGAAATAATGCTCCTCTAGATACTTTAGTAGATCATCTCCACGGTGTTCAATCAAGTATAGACGAAATTGAACATACCCTTTCGGGAGCATATCCTTCTCGCTTTCATTCTAGAATAATTGAAGGCTTGGAAAACTTAGAACGATCAATTTTCACATTTGATTTAGTTGATGGAATCGTATTGATGAATCATTCTCCCTCTATTGATCCAATTTTTATAAAAATTTTAGAATGTATATCTGTTAGAATTCCAATCCACCAACTTTGCTATCATGGTTCTCATCGATTAGGTTATCATGGATTGTTAATTGATGATATTTCGCCAGTTAAATCATCTACAGATTTACCATCTTGGATACCTCCTCATGACCCCATAAAAAATGAAAAGATTCCAAACATCCACCGTATTCATATTAGAGAATCCTCTTCTTCTGCAAGAGTAACTGCGAGAATAATCAAAAAATATCTCGATTCGGGGATTCAGGATATATTATTGGTTCATCCTTCAGGGCATAATCTTCCTGCTGAATGGAAAAATGAATTGTCATCTCTTGGGATTCCTATTTCCAAAAATAAATGTCAACTTCGTAGCAGTCCATATGTTCATTGGATTTCTTCAGCAATTCAAATTGTTCATTCAGAAGAGTGTTTCTCTCTTGAGTCTCTTCTTTCATTCGCAGTACAGAGAACAATTCGTCTTTTTCAATTAGAAGATATGGCCCCCCATCCTACTGATACTAATTTGATACCAATTCCAAATCGAGAAGTGTTGGAATCATTAGCTCGAGACCGTCGTTTAATTGGAGGTAAGGGCGTACTTCAAGACTGGCTTCGTGCCTTTTCATCAGATGCATCCGAATCTAGGAATCCAATAGCGTTTGAAGAGACACAATGGTGGTTTCTTTGTACTTTAGGAGCATTATCTCCTATTCTAAATGATCAAGATCTCAAGTCTTTGAAAAATGAATCTTTTTGGAAGGGATGTTATTCTGGAGTTCAACTACCTTTTGAAATCAACGAATCAAGTCCAGATTTATGGTTAAATAATTTAGTTTCAATGATGAATATTGAACATCATTCTGAAAATTTTGATGGAGAAAGAGAAGATGGTTTGGTAGGTTTACAGATATTGATGAATGAATTATCAAAATTAAGATCATACGAGAAATCAATTGGTAAATCCTCTCCTGAAAGTGCAGATACTTGGTGCGATCAAATTCAATCAGTAATTGATTCTGGAGTTTTACCTGAAATATCGCCCCTGTTTTCTCCTGTTTTAGTTAGAACTCCTGACGAAGTTCTCGGATGTTATGCAGAACGAGTAATTCTAGTTGAACCAACCGCCGAGAATTGGGAATTAAGAGTAACTCTACCTCCATTGTTGCAAGAAGAAGATAGGCAACGATTGGGAATATTGCGTCCTGATGGTCCAATAAGGCACACACGTCATTTGTTACAATCGATTTACTATTCAGGAGAAGAGGTAGTAATCGTTGATCCTACAATTTTAGATGAATCCTCTCCACCAGTTGCACCTTATGTAGAATATTGGCGAGAACATTCCCAGCCTGAATCTCTACCTTCATTTCTTTCTTCTGAAGATTTTTCGGATGGTACTGGATGGTGTAGATGTGAACATAATGCCTTATCTCTCATCGTCGCTGAAGATAGGACAGTTCAACCATATTCGGATGGTTCTTCCACTGTAATTGTTGAGGAATTACATGGTGTATCTTGGAGAAGTAAACGTTCTTCAGAAGGTAATTTATTGCTAAAAAGGCAACAAATAAACACTCCTCCTCTTTCCTATACTTCTGCTCTTGTAACTCATGAATCTCGACTTTTCTCTGACAGGATTCAAAGACAACCTTCTTTGGTTTCTGGTTCCAATGCTTATCACTCTGAAGCAAAAGTCAGAGATTCTGTTGTGAGCACTAAACCTTTGTCGATAATTCCGAAGCCAAAACATCTTGCAGAAGATTTACCTCTACCGGTGGAGAATCCATCTTGGCCCGTTATTGGCGGTATTTGGAAAGAAAAAGAAACGATGTCAATTGATCCAAGACCACTCTTTCCAGCAGAAATACAAATTGCTGCAGTTGATAATCGACATGGGCATTCTTCTGGAGATGAATGGAAAGTACCTGATGTTTGGTCACCTTCTAGAATCCAATCATGGATTGAGTGTGGTAGAAAAGGTTGGCTAAATCAAGCATTGTATGCCTCATCCGATGATATTCCTGATGAAGAACTTGATTCCAGAACTAGAGGAGTTTTGATTCATGAGGTCACGGAAGGAATGATTGAGAAAGCCCTAGGAATGGATAGATCAAAAGAACGAACCTCTTTCACTCCTAGATCTGTTGCAACTAGTGGTATTACTCCGAAGAAATTAATGACAAATATGGCGGTTTTACTTGATGAACATGCTCCTTGGCTTTCTAGATCTGACGTGGTAACAGATGAAAGATTGCGGGACCTTGTTGGAATGGATGATGAATCATGGAGGACTTGGTTATCGAAACGTTCAGACCTATCTCCTTCGGGGAGATTTGCTCAAATAATTTCAGCAGAATTTGAGATTTGCGATTCAGTACCCATTTGCATGGAATACAAGATTGGAATGAAGAAAAATATTGAGAAAGGGACCGTTATTGGTACAGATAAATCTGGAAATGATGTAAAAGTTCGAGGCTCTATTGATCGAGTTGATTTGGTTCCTATTGGGAAAAATGGTGAGTTGATAGATGAATCAGGTTGTGATGAAACAGCACCTTTGTATCCTGATGGAAAATGGAAGCCTAAGCGTTTGGTTTTGATACGCGATATTAAGACTGCTTCAAAGGATAGAGGTGCTGATAAACACCACAATGCCTTGTTAGAAGATGTCCAATTAGCAATTTATGCTAGAGCATGGGAGATTGAGCACCCAGGTGATTTAGTTGTGGGTGTAGGAGTTTCAGATATTGGATTAGAAACAGTACATTATATCGAAATAGATCCTCAATGGATGCCAACTTTAGATGGGTTAGAAATTGGAGAAAGGACCAATGTATTGACAGGTTTATTTCGCCCATATTCTAGTACGTCTACTTCTTCAGACCAGCCAGGATTTCGAGCATGGTTAGAACATCGTTTGAATGCAGTTTTCCGAGCAACAAATGCTGCTAGACATGGTCGAGTTGCACCAAATCCAACTACGAATTGCTCATACTGTTCTGTTTCAGACATCTGTGGTCTATCAGATATTGGAGGTGAAGGAAAATGGGGCTGAATCATGCACAACGACTAGCATTGAATTTGGATTCTCACCTGGTAATAGATGCAGGTGCAGGTACTGGAAAGACCAAGACCATAGTTGACAGAGTAATCGAACACTACCTAACACCCATCCAACGCGCATCTGTAGTTTTGCCACGCCCATCCCGTCCAGGACGTCTAGCTGGAGGAATGATTGTGGATGGAAATGCAGATCGAGTAGATCTGAATGAATGGAGTGGACTGTTGCCTACCGAGGTAATTGTTTTGACATTTACAAATGCAGCAGCTGAAGAACTCAAACATCGAATAAGAATCGCCTTAGGAGAATTGAGAGAAGGAACAACTTCTGGAAATGATGACGGTGCGGATTCAAGAATTATTGTTCAAGGACTTCCGGATCAATTTAGAATGCTTCTTGAGGATGCCCCAATAGGTACTATTGATTCATTTTTTAGTCGTTTAGTCTCCCCTCATCGTGCTTTATTGGGCCTTGATTTAACCGACGAACAGGTTTCAGAATCCCAACGAGTTTCGTTAGAAATGTTGGCTGTAAATACTGCTTGGCGCCTTCCTTATGAGAATAGCAGAAAAGGTGAAGCAGTTGATGCAGGAATTCCAACTGAAATTTTAGATCAATTTTTTGAATCTAGAAAAAGAGTTTCTCAAACAGTTGGGTCTACGTATACCTGTCGAAAAATTCTGAAGGGAATGTTAAGTCGTTCAGTATTCTTAGATGGAGCAGTAGAACAATTGTTAGATGCATCTATTGGTTCAGTTTCTTCTGATTTAATTCGAAGAGAAATCACATCTTGGTTGGATGAGAATCGTATTTTCCAAGTCCTTAACGAATTACAATCACCATTAATTGATTGGTTAGAATTGATAGAAGCAGAAGGAGCGATAGAAGAAACTGATTCAGGAACGCGATTGGCAGCTTTAGACCACCTTCTTTCATTACCTCCTCCTACAGATTGTTGGGAAGCCTTAGTCAGAATATTCCATTTATTCAGAATTACATCTTCTCAAACAGGTGCTAGGGTTGATGGAGGTAATGGATTAACAGATTCTCCTTCACTCTTTCCTAGAGGATATTTGCCACCCGATACTCCATATTGGGATAGAGGACATTCTGGTTATCCAACAATTAGTGATGTTCTCGAAAAAATTGCAGATAAAGCAAAAAAAGAATGGTCCAAGCAAGAAAATTTGTTTGAGAGAAAAATGGCATTTATAGTGGGCATGCTTGATGATTCAATACCTACTCATATGCCGTCAAATTATCCCATTCGACCAGAAATGATTGAGATTCCTACTTCTTATTCTGGGAGAGAAATTTCTGATGGGCGAAGATTTGATCTTAATCAGGAAGCAACTATGTTGAATGATCTTTGGATAGTTCATCGTGCAACTGCAGGAATCCTTCGTAAACTTAAATCAACGAGGGGTTTACATGATTTTGAGGATATTTCGGAACTAGCAGGAGATTTACTGTTATCTCGGTGCCCTCAAATTTGTAACACATTTTATTCAAGTCCAATTATCGATTCCCTCAATCACATCGATATTCAACGTCCATGGTCTGATGACCATCTAGATAGAACCCTCGAACTTGCTAATGAAGCAGTCAAAGATCCGACTTCATTAGGCTATGCATCTATTTCCGAAGCTGAAAAGGCTCTGGAAGATTTAATCGAGCGAGTTAATTTATTGAAACGAATTCGTCGTCGATATTTGGCAATGATTCTTGACGAAGCTCAAGATATCAATCCACGTCAATGGCGTTTACTTTCCAGATTATGGGGCCCTCGATTAAGAGAAGAAAACGATTTAATTCCAAATCAGAATTTAGAATGGGAACCTACAATCTGTTATGTTGGAGATATCAAGCAGAGTATTTACTTGTTTAGACAGGCACAAGTTTCAACCTTCCATCGTTTTGCTGAACATCTTCGTCGAATTAACGATCATGAACTTTCTACTCTTGATATTTTCAAGAAACCAAATCCATTACGAACTTCAGAATGGAGTCGTGATCCTAGAGCATTGCATGATACATTTGTTCGAGGATCGATGTATACTTCTGAAAATAGAAAATCGTTGGATCCAGAAGTTCGATTTGAATCGACTGATGGTATTCATCCAATTTCTTCTGACGAATTATCTCTTCGTAAATCTGGCCATGTTCGATTGTCAATCAATTATCGGACCTCAGGAGGTTTACTTCGGGTAATGGATCGTTGGTGGAAAGACGTTTTTCATTCTCGCCATCAAACATTCTCAAATGCTGATTGGTATGCAGAAGATCAAGAATTAACTCCTTGTGATGAGAAAAATGAAGATTCTGGAATCCTAGAATGGCTTCTGCCGATTGGACCAACGGGAATTAATGAGGTTCCTACAGATCCAACACAGCCAATAGATCTATTTGAACATGGAAAAGGGCACAAAAAAGAATTGGAATCTTCCTTGATTGTAGAGCGAATAAGAGCATTAGTTGACGGTTCAGATTGTAAGATAGAATCAGCATCAGGAGATCATCAACATATTGTCGAAGGCAAGCCTGTTGATCCTAGCGACATAATGGTACTTTTACCAAGTCGTAAGCATTACCTTGAATCAATATTAAGTGGGCTAAGTGCATTAGGAATTCCGGTACAGGCAGATAAAGAAGGATCATTATTTTCTCGTCCCTCTGTCCGTCCTTTGGTTGGACTTGTTCAATTATGTGCTCGCCCCCATCATCGCCATCATGCATCTTGGGTTGCTAGATCTGTATTAGTTGGCTTGAGTGATGAAGAATTAGATCGATTCATCCGAGAATCTTCCAAAGGTGAGAATTTAATTGAGAGAATGATTGGTTTTGCTCATACTGCAAATCAATCAGAATTAATCCGAGGATGGAATGAAAGAGTAAATTCTGGAAGAATTATTGAGTTATTAGATTGGACAATTGATCATAGCGATTTATTACTTGCTTACCCAATGACATCAGATAGGATTGACGCTGAAAATTTTGTTGATTTCATTCGTCAAACATTGCAAGAAAGTGGAGGAGATATTGTATTGTTAGCAGATCGCCTTGCGAGGATTGAACGAGATGGAGATGGTGCCGTTGCAAAAGATATGCCTCCTTCTGGTGGGGTTCGTATTATGACAATTCACAAATCAAAAGGTTTGCAATCAAAGGTAGTAATTCTTGCAGGTATATTTGGTCAATCCCAAACTCAATTAATTCATGAAAATCAAGATCGATTAATTGTCACTCCACAAATGTTTGGAGTTCATCCTAAACCATGGTTAGATCAGAAAGACCCAATTTCATCCGTATGGAATTATATCAAAATATTACATGAATCACAAGTTCAAGCTGAGGCACGTAGATTGCTATATGTTGCAGCAACTAGAGCAAAAGAACGATTGATAATTTCCGGCTCTCCTAGTGGAGTAGTTTTTGGAGATTCGGGAATTGAATTAGAAATCAAACATGGGAAAACACCCTCATTTGGTTCAATGTTGTTGGAATCAATGCGCCAATCTTCTGCTACCAAAAGCATCAATTCTCCTTGGCTTATTGGTGATGAAGTATTGGGTGTTGAATTAACTACGACTCCGAAAAAGTATCAACTCTGTATCGATCCCGTTTCAGTCTCAATGAAGAGTTCAATTGGAGTTGATAACGGAATAGGAATTCGTATCTATCATTCTCCTGAATGCTTCGAAGATAGGACGATTCCAAAGACGGTATTTCGTTCAATGTTTGATCTTAGTGAAACATTGAACTATATCAAGGAAAATGGCCCTTCCAATATTGCTGAGACACCTAGAGAAATTGTGTTAAGATCTAATATCTCTCCTAGTAGTCTTGATGTTGCTCAAACATGTATGCGAAAATATTGGTTGGAAAAGCGTATTGGCTTGAAAGAAGGAATAGAAAAATTAGGTAATGAAACAGGAAGCAGTGAAAATTTCTTACCACCTGCAAATGTGCTTGGAACAATTATTCACCGATTAGTAGAAATTGGTGTTCCTAGTCCCAAGAGATCACCCGAATCATATCCTTTACCTATAGAATGGACAAATGATTTGAAGTCAAGATGGCAAGGAAAATCGTTAGAAAAAGCAATGGATGAGGTTTTCAAAGAATATCTTACATCTAAGGTAAATATGGATAATACAAGGAAATTAGTAACTACCATGATTTCAAATCTCGATAATTCGGAATTGGGTCAATTTTTGAATCAAGGCGAGGGTAAAATGGGTATATTTGAAGGTGTTAGAACTGAATTGCCATTTGGAATGGAATTTGAAGTCCAGAGCCCCTCTCTTCAGATTTCTGTTGATACTCCACGGGGACCTCATATTCATGCAAATGCCGAGAAGAAATTTGCACGATTCAGTGGTCTCATTGATTTAGTAATTGCATTCAAAGACCCCGAAAACGAGTCGAAAATTATGGCTATCGATCTCAAGACAGAAGATGCAAAAATACTTCTTGAATCAAAAGAAGAGATACAAGGAACATTGTTGGAACCGGTTTCTGGAGACGATATTTCAGATGCTGAAAAATCAATTCTAATGAAACACCGTCTACAACTCTTTGTCTATCATTATGCATTAGAACTTCAGGAATCTCTTCGTGCTAGTCATGGATTGAAAAGAAGAGTTGTTGAGAACCCTGCCATTTGGGTTGGTGTTTCTGGCAGGTTGGTCCAAATGACTGATTCGCTAATGTCTCTAGCAGAATCAGAATTACATCCACTTTTGAATGAAATGATTGCTGTTGATTATGGAATTAAAAAAGAATCTTCATCGTTTATATGTTCTGAAAATGGAAATCATTGTTGCCCCTTCTGATATAGATATGAAGAATTACTTCTATGCCTTGCGATGAACTATGTCACAATTGGAGACTTCACTAAACTATCGACTTTTTTCTTCAATCATTATTGGAATTTCTTTACTAATTTATGCCGTTTATTGTATGTTAAAGGGAGGCACTCATGTACGTGGAAAAGGATGGGTTTCAAAGTACTCACATCCTATTTCTTATCGAATAAATCAGGTACTTTGGTTCTTTCTTGGTCTTTCTATGATCTTTTCAAATTTCATATTTGCTCTAAAGTGACATCGGAATACTCAATGTGCTAATTTGTATGAGGACACATCATGGATGAATCTCAAGTAGGCCAAATGCTCAATTATATTCGGAAAAACTGGAAAGACTCAGTACTTCCTTCACTATGTGATTTTATTCGAATTCCAGCTCAATCCCCTAGTTTTGATCCTGATTGGGAATCAAGAGGGGAACTTGATCAAGCCATAGAATTGTTTTGTTCTTGGCTCGATAGTCTTGACATTCACGACCTGACATACGCTGTCCATCGACTACCTGGCAGAACTCCGATTTTACTTGTTGACGTTCCAGGAACCGGTTCTGGAGATGTTTTATTTTACAGCCATTTAGACAAACAACCTCCAGTAACTGAGTTATGGTCTGAAGGAAAACATCCGTTTGAACCAGTTATTGAAGAACCATATCTGTTTGGAAGAGGAAGTGTTGACGATGGGTATGGGGGCTATCTTTGTGCTTTAGCAGTTCAAACGTTACGTGTTCATGGAGTTCCACATCCCCGTTGTCGTTTTTTGATTGAAACTTGTGAAGAATCCGGCTCTTTCGACTTACCGCCTTATTTGGATGCCTTTTCAGAAGAAATTGGCACTCCTGATCTTGTCGTAGTTCTTGATTCAGGAGCCGGAGATTACGAAAACATCTGGATTACAGAATCATTGAGAGGTTTAGTTGCTGGAACACTAAAAGTTGAGGTAAGTAGTGAAGGGGTACATTCTGGCTTTGCTGGGGGAATAATTCCTGAAACATTTCGGATAGCTAGAAATTTAATTTCAAGAGTAGAAGACTCATCAACTGGAGAGATACTTGTACCTGAACTCCACATAGAAATTGACGAATCATTACGCGGACGTGCAGAGAGAATTGTACAAGTTTTAGGCGACTCTGTTTGGAGTGCTTTTCCGATGTTAGATGGAGTCGAACCTCAAGTTACGGATCCTGTTGAAGTTGTGTTAAATGGAAATTGGAGACCTGCATTGGCAGTAATTGGTGCTAATGGAATACCCTCTACTGCTGATGCAGGTAACGTTTTGAGACCATTTACAGAATTGTTACTTTCATTCCGCATACCACCTGGAGTAGATTCAGAAATTGCATCTGAAGCAATAAAAAATGTGCTTGAAGGAAATCCTCCTCATGGGTCAAAGGTAACTTACTCTCCAGTTGTTGGCGCAGATGGTTTTCGAGCACCTCCAATGCACCCTTCAATTGATTTGGCATTAAATCGGGCTGCTCAACACCTGTATGGTGAAAATTGGATGCCTTTGTTCGAAGGTGGAACAATTCCTTTCCTTTCTATGATGCAAAATCGGTTTCCTAATTCCTCATTTTTGGTTACAGGATCAATGGGCCCAGATGGGAATGCACATGGTCCAGATGAGAAATTACATCTACCGGCATCGGAGAATTTGACATTGGCAATTTCTCTTGCATTGAATGCCCTTACTGAGGGGTGATTGTATGAACAAAGCCCAATAGAGCCGCCGGGGTTATATCGGAAGGTCTTTTGCAACGAACGATGGACCCCCTTAGTGATGATGAAGTTGAGGAGCAGGATAGCCCAGAACAGCGTGTCCGCCGACTAGAAACTCGGCTAGCTGAAGAGACACAAAGATTGGAACGATTGTATGAGGCATATCGTAAGGCTGAAGGCGAGATTGCAGATAAACAAGCCCTAATTGATGTCTTAGAAAAAGAGGCATTAGATCGTGAGATTGAACGCGAAGGACTTGAACATCTCCTGTCAGAAAAAGATAACAAGATTCGTGAACTTGAGTTAGACGGAGCAAAATCCTCTAAGAGAGTGGAACATTTAGAACCAGAATTAGAGAAAATGGAAGAAAAATATTCCAAAGAACGTGCAATGCTTGGTCGTGTTTACGAAATTACAGAGGAATTAGATGAGCAATTACAAACAGCTCAATCTGAATTGGAAGCTCGAGATGATTGGTATGTTCAACATATGAAAGTCTTCGAGGATCTAAATCAGGCGATAAAAGATCGTTATGAGATGATTGAATCTGCTGTCCAGAAAGCGGCAGAATTCCAGAAAGCTCAAGAGAGTTTCAAGCAACGAATGGAAGAGGCGATATCTACTGCGCAGAAAACAGGTTCTACAGTTCCAGTTGGTCCTGTTGAAGTTTCAGTTGATGCCGGTCCAGATGGAGTATTAGGTACTGACGATGACGAAATTCACGTGAATCCTGCAGGTACTGCAGAAAAGGAAGAAGAGTGAGTTTTTGATGGGCATCGCCCAACCAGGACAAGGACCTTCAATTCTTGTTTCTGCAATGTCAATAGGAATGTTTAGTATTTCATTCATGGTTTCAGATCCAGGTGGATTTGTCACTCTTGCTGGTGTAATCTTAGCATGTCTAGCATCGTTCATTATTTTCTTTCATCGAGATCCTGAAAGAAAAATTCCATCAGATGAGAGAATAATTGTCTCTCCAGCAGATGGAAAGGTAATGTTTGTTGTTAGAGAACGTTCTACGGGAAGACGTCCAACAAAAGAACAGCGAGAATCCGAAAATGTAGAAACAGATCCATTAATGGGCGATTGGTTCCCCGAACCGCTTGAAAATCCATTGAGTTTTCAAACAGAACAACGTTGGGTAAAAGGAACAGATTCAGAACTTTCTATAGATGTTTTTCGTATTGCAATTTACATGTCTCCTCTTGATGTTCATGTGCAACGTAGTCCAATTCGTTCACAAGTTATAGCTATGGAACACCGTACTGGTAAAGGAAAATCTAGAGGGCCATTCCGAAAAGCATCAAAGAAAGAAAGTGAAGGAAATGAACGAGTGAGAACGGTTTTTCAGGCAGAAGATGGTATTATGATTGAAGTAACTCAAATTTCTGGAGCACTTGCTCGAACAATCATCCCTTTTTGTTTTCTTTCTGATTATCTAGAAAAGGGTCAACGGTATGGAATGATTCGTTTGGGAAGCAGAGTAGATATTCGAGTGCCAGCAAATCGATTTACACCATTGGTTGAATCAAATGAAATGGTACTTGCGGGGACCACTCCTTTGTTCCAAATAGAGTAATTATGGATAGAAGAGGAAAGATAGTCCAATGATAATATAGGTTGCTAGTAGCATCGCACCTTCCATCCAATTAGATTGACCATCTCTAGAGATACTGTTTGCAATCAAAACGGCCAACATACAAGCTGCAGTTTCTAAGAGTCCGAATTCAAAACTCAACTCAACTCCGACTATCCATGATACTAGAATAACTAGTGGAGCAACAAATGCTGCAATTTGTACAGATGAACCAACTGCAATTCCAATAGAGAGGTCCATTCGATTTTTACCAGCAACAACAACAGCCGTGAAATGTTCTGCAGCATTTCCAAATAAAGGTAGAAGAATTACACCGATGAATACTGCAGATAGTCCAATTGCTTCTCCAGCAGCCTCTACTGAATGAACCATTATTTCAGCCATCAAAGAAACAAAAACAGTTGCTAAAAGAAGCAAAATCCCAGCATCTCGAAGTTCCATTGTTGGTTCTTCGTGTCCATGTGAACTTCCAGACATCATATCGGAATGAGTCTTCAACTGGAAAAACAATAGGAGTGCATAGGATGCCATTAGAACAATTGCAGTTAATCTAGAAACCATTAACACCCCACTAATTATTTCGTTTTCCTCTAGTCCACTAAGTGAAAGAGCAATGTGGAATACAGTAGGTAGAATCAAACAAATTGTAGAAAGGAGAAGAAGAGTAGTGTTTATGCTCACTGCTTGAGGATTGAAAGTTTGTTCTTTATGGCGTAAACCTCCCCAAAGAAATGACAGCCCCATAACTAAGAGTAGATTGCCTAGAATACTTCCAATTAAACTGGTTTTTACTAGTGTAACCATAGCGTTACCTAATTCAGTATTAGAACTTGAAAATGCCTCTGCAGCAGCAAAAACAGCGACTAATGCGATGATAATTTCTGCAGCATTTCCAAATGTTGCATTTAGTAATCCACCAATAGATTCCGATGTTCTTGTTGCAATTTCTGCAAGTGCTTTTCCCATAACCAATGCTAATGGCATAATTCCAATCAGAGATGAAATAAATTGTATTGATTCATCAAGATGTGCTATTTTCGCATAAAATGCAATTGGAACTGCAATTAGAAGCCAATTTAGAATAGCATTCCTAGGATCGCATGCTGCAACAATCGAAGAAATACCATTGAGTGTGCTTTTTTCCATTCCATTTTCACCTTCTTGGACTTCAGACATACCCTAACCAAGCAAAGACGGAGCGTCAAGATTGCGATTCTCGGAGCCTTCATGTTTAGTATAGTACAGGGTTAGTCATGCTACCCAACACCTCGATTGCACTTTCAGGTGTGCCGGGTTCAGGAAAATCTAGTATCGCTCGATTAGCAGAATTATCTGGTTGGGAAGTTATTTGTGTAGAGGAATTGGCTAAGACACACGGATTATTGGGTGAATTTGATCCTGAAGAACAAGCAAAAGAAATTGATATTGAGCAACTATCTAAAACACTGGGGTCAATCCAAGGACCATTGATAATTGACGGACATCTTAGTCATCATTTACAAGTAGATGCGATTGTCATTCTAAGATGTAAACCCTCAATTCTTCGAGAGAGACTTCAGCAACGAGACTATCCTGAATGGAAGATCGAGACAAATATTGAATGGGAAATTATTGGTAGTTCTTGGTCTGAAATCGAAAATACAATTGTAGCCGAATTTGAAACATCAGATAGAGAAGCGAATCATGTTTGGTCTGAAATTGAAAATTGGATAAACGAAGGAACCCCCTCAAGAAACCCATTCATTGATTGGATGGATGATTAGTTCATTGCTTTACGTAATTTGATAGCATAATCTAATCCTGAAATTACAGTTAATGCCGTTGCAATCATAATGCTCCAATAACAAATTTCAGCGTAAAGCATGTCAGCCATTGATGAGCCATGAATTGCCATACCTGCAAGAATCATAATTATTGCAATAGTTTGAGACAAAGTCTTCCCTTTTCCTAATTTACTAGCTGAAAAGTCAATTTGTTGCACTTCTGCATAACCCCTCAAACC
This sequence comes from Methanobacteriota archaeon, assembly GCA_002708695.1. GTDB lineage: Archaea > Thermoplasmatota > Poseidoniia > Poseidoniales > Thalassarchaeaceae > MGIIb-N2. Next base: position 35,611 of record PAOZ01000036.1, read on the forward strand.
AGTGATCAATGTTTCTCGACAGATTATCAGGATTACTGCCCAAAATGGTACCAAAGACGAAGTCCAAGAAGAAACAGTTAGCAGAATAAGCATACTTTGAATGAGCACTTTATCGATTAGGGGGTCCATCATTCTACCAAAAACGGTAACACTATCCAATTTCCTAGCTAAATATCCATCTAAAGCATCTGTAGCCATGCCAATACTAAAAATAGCTAAAATCACCCACCAGAACCAAGGTTCAGGAAAAACATCGTTGTTATTCCAACATACAAATATGACAATCAGGATGGGCACGGCGCCCAATCTAGACATGCTTACGATGTTTGGCCAAGGACTCACCGTCTTACCTTCGTCCATGTACTGGTTGAGAACTACTCATGCAAGGTTCTTCCGGCTAGTTCAATGCTCTAAAGAACCGGTTTCTAGGATATTCTCTCGGCGTCAAGTTCATGTCAGTTAGAGTACCATCGATAGTATAGGTCCAGCCATGTCTACGAAGTCTCGTTCCAGTTTTACCCTCGTTTTCATCCTCTTATTCAGCATGATTTCGATCTCTCCGGTTTCAGCTGACGACCACTATGATTTCCAAGATATCGGGGACCCGAATAACGTTCAGGCCCAAGAGATGCAGGCAGTTTGGGACTCAAATTATGAGTACACTCGGGTTACTTGGAGGAACATAGGAGGGGATGGAGGAACAGAGGGAGGAATCTCATCTAGCACCATACAGAATCTTCCATTAGTAAAATATCGAGTATATCGTGCATCTCAACCAATTAATTCATCAGATATCACCGATGGAAATTATACTCATTTTAGTGAAGTTAATGCTTGTCTTCCAGAACAAGATGCATTTTCATGTTTAGATCAAGAAAGAAGTACAACTTTCCTAACTCCGCATAGTTCGAATGGATCATACCATTATGCAATTACAACAATTCTTTCTAATGGAACAGAACATGGTCTAGTAGAAATGAATATTTCTCAGAATTATGAACCTGTAGTGGAAGAATCTAATCCTATCTCTACTCCATTTAATCTTAGAGCGTCTTATGATGGTGCAGCTTCAGAGACAGTCTTGGAATGGGATAACACAGTACCAGTCTTCTTCCCTGGTCAATTGACGGAAACAGGATTGAATGCTTATACAATCCGAATTTATGAGCATCCAGTTCCTGCAACTAGAGAAAACTGGGCAGACATCAATCCATCATTGGTTGCTAGTGATTTACCTGCTGGAACCGACAGCCATCGCCTTTCAGTTCCAGAGGGTACTGATAGAGAGGTATACTACACTGCTACAATTGTTGACAAAGGATACGAGGATTTCAGAATGTTAACTTCTAATTCTTTGAGTGAGCCTGTTCGTGAAGACAATCGCGCTCCATCCCCTGCAATAGAAGTTGCAGCCTCGTTCACTGCCGACCCATCCACTGGGTTTGGTACATCTAGAGTTGTTTGGACCGATGATCCATATGAAGATGGAAATGAAACATATCGTATTTGGCGAAGTTCCACTCCTTTTGGTCAGAATGTATCTGGAGCCACATTAGTTGGAACCGCTTCTGCTGGTGTTGAACAGTTTGACGTAATAGTTGATCAAGGAACTCTTGGAGAATCTTACTATGCTGTCACTATTGCAGATTGGGTAAACAATCACGATGGTCTGGTTTCTTCAGGTTCTACATCTACTTTGATTTTTGAAGATACATTCAATCCATGGATAGCTGAACCAACAAGTGTTTCAGCATCTTACATGAATGGTGTTACATCGATTACTTGGAATGATCAAATGGGAGCAGAAGGCGAAGTCTACCACGTTTATCGTTCTGTAGGGACTCGGTTAACTTCGGCTTCAAATCTTACCTTGGATGCTGAATTAGTTGCTACAGTTCCGGATGGTGTTCAAAGTGCATCTTACGTAGTAAACTCTGGAATAGTTCAATCATCGTACTATTGTGTTACTACTGAAGCAAGATATGGATATGTGAATGGAACTTATGAAGATACTCGATTTGTTCAAAATTGCTCTGAACCAACATTAGAAGATACCCGAATGCCAAATCCAGCATTTGTTTCTGAACCACAATTAGAAGTAATGTCTTCACAAAAATATGTGCTAGTTAGTTGGATCAATAATATCGATGAATCAGGGGAGACTTATTCGATTTGGGCTCATCCAGGGAATCCTTGGGGCATTGATGATTGGGAAGGAGAAGATGTTCTTACCGAAGACATTGCCAACGATTCCAATTGGGTTAGAATAATGGATAATATCGAGGAACCGGCTGAATCTACGACTATTTATCGAAACATCGACATCGAGGTTGGACTTGACCAGTATCGTTGGTATGCTGTAACTACTACCGACGAATATGGTAATGAGAATTTGGCAATTTCTTCACCTGGAAATGTTTGGAGAGTTCATGAAGATACAACTGCTCCAACAGCAGAAATTACAATCGAAGGTGAAGATGAAGATGGAAATGAATTCATTGCAAAGGCATTAACTCGTGGAGATTACCAACTTTTATTCAGAGTTAATGAGATGTTGTCCGAAGATCCTGTAATCAATGTAACTACAACTGATTATGATGAAATCGAAGGAACTGGTTTTGCTTTCACTGAACAAGGTGGAATGGTAAGAGCTGAACCTGTACCTGGAAGAGAATTGACTTATCGCTTGAGAATGACTTTACCCTCTGGCCTTGAAAATGCTGAATTGTATGTGGAGTATACTTTGGTAGATGAAGCAGGAAATACTCAGACCAATGTTGTCGTAGGTTGGCCTCTAGATGTCCAAGATCCAGATATTCAGATGTACTCCCCAGGTACATCTAGCACATACTTGTATGGAGAATATGTAAGAGTACATGGAAGTGTTAGTGATGATGTGGGTGTAGATTACGTTCGAATTAAGTTTGAAAAAGGCCTTGTCACATCTACTATTCAAAGAACTGAATGGTTCAATGTAACAGATATTACAGCGCTTGATGATGATGGCAAAGTATTCGTCTTTGAGTATGTAGATCCGGCGGCATCTTGGCCTGATAAAGGTCCACAGAAACTCATAGTTGAAGCAGGAGATGCAGCTGGAAATGTCAGGCAGATTTCTATAATTTTCACAGTTGATTTATGTCAACGTTCAGTTAGTGGTTTTACCATTTGTGCCACTACTATTGATGATATTAATCCGCCTGATGTGGATAATGATGGAGTTCGTGATGATATGGACATGTGTATCGAAATTACCCAAGATGAAGTAGATTCGTCAACAGGTTGTTCGTCTCCTGGAATGTTTTCTGGAACATATCTCTTGGTTTATGCAATGGGTGGATTGAATCTTGTTTTGTTAATTGCAGCAATATTGGCAGCCTCGATGGCAAATGCAAATCCAACTAAGAAACGACGTGGTGATGAAGAAGATATGATGGATGAAGATGATTGGATGGCAGATTTCATGAGTGGTGGCGCCAATGCCGGATCTCCAGATGATGTTCGTGCCGATATGGCCGCATTGAATACTTCTAAAGATGAAAAGAAAGAAGACAAGAAAGTAGAGGAAGAAGAGGATATTTTCCAAGAGAAGGTCTCACGACCGAAGCGTCGAACGAAGAAAAAGTCAGATGATGAAGATGACGATGACGATGACGATGACGATGAGGGCAGTTCTCGACCTCGAGTTCGCCGTCGTACGGTTCGCCGTCGTTCTTAGGCGGTTTTCATGTTTGGAATGGACGATCCTGCAAAGGTCGTTGATCAAATTAGAAGCTATATCGCCGAGAATAGATTAGAATTAGCAGAAGTAATGGCCCAAGAATTGTCCACACATCTTCTCAATTCGAAGAGAGATAATGATTTGGATAGAATACTAGTTTTGGTACTTCGGGAGTGGACATTGGTACTATACATGCGAGAACAATGGAAGGAAGCGCATTCAGCATCATTACGTTTGGCAAAGGCATGCAAGATTCAGATGCGAAGAATTCGTTCGTCTGGTGATGATGAAGCATATTCAAAGAATTTACAATTGAAGATTGAAGATTTAGTTCTTCATGGTAGGATAGAATCTTCTCGTGGCCGCTTAAGTGCTTCAAGAAAGAGATTTTCTTCAGCAATTAAATTGGATCCCAATCATATTGAGGCTCAAATTTCAAAAATTGGTTCTAGATGGAGAATCAAAGGAAATTTGAAAGGAGCAAAATCTGATGCAATAGACTTGTTAAAAACACTTGAAAGAAGTGATGGTGTTGAAAGAATAGGAGGAGTATTAGGAATGAGAGTGTCTAATTCTCCATTCGTTTCAACAGATAGAATTTTGGAAATTTTAAACGGTTGCTGTGACCCAACTCTTGGGTTGCCAAATTCTGTAATTGAAAAATCGCAAAAAATGAGAAAGAAAATCCATTCAGAAATAGCATTAATTGAATCTGGAGAAAGAGAATCGAATGCTAGGCTTGCTGCTGCTATAGATTCCTTGACCCCTTCGGTGGATTATCATACATATTCGTCGAATTAGTTATGCAGGGCCTTTGTATTGTAACCATTTCCTACATGATTGGCACCAAGTCCACCTTCCTCCATTTTCTACAGCTTCTTGTACAGGCCCGTTACAATGCGGGCAAACCTCCTGAGACTCTTTCTCTTGTGAATTTTTATCATTTAACCGATTAAAAACCACAAATCCAATTGTACCTAGAAGAGCAATTGCACCTATTACTAATACAATAAATAGAGTGGAATTTACTTCTTCAGAGTCAGATTGTTCTTCTTCAGTACTTGGAGTATTTTCAGGCACTTCTTCGATTATTTCGGGAGGACAAGAACAATCTTGTGGATTAACGTTTGATCCATCCCAACAGATTACAGTTGGACATACAACATCATCAGTTTCATTTGAGGTATCTTCATTGTTATTATTTTCAACATTATCTTCCGGAGCAGCACAAACCAATGGATCATTTGAATCGTAATCGTAAGGCAATCCAGAACTACTTTCTGGAACACATCCATCATTGTCTGGGTCTCCATGTGCCAAGAAATCAAATGGAAATAAATCTCCTGATTCAATTCTTAGACCTGTATTTGGGTCGATAGAGAAGGTGTAATTGTCTCCGAAACCATCACCATCTAGGTCGATGCATTGCGAACTATCATTGGGAAAAGCATCACCTGATGCAGGGGTCCGATATCCATCATTATCAGTGACATAGGTGTAATTATCTCCACAACCATCTCCATCGCGATCTGTTGTTTGCGAACTATCATTAGGAAAAGCATCTCCAGAGTCAATTCTCAAACCATTGCTTCCAATTGTGAATGAATGTGAATCACCAACTCCATCGCCATCTGAATCTCTAGATTGGAATGGGTCATCTTTGAATGCATCTGCAACACCTATTGGATGAGCCATCCAATTATCATCTGGATCTGATACGCCGTCACCATCGGTGTCTATACATCCAAAACGATCAATATGGGATTCACCAGAAATAGTGGGGCAATCATCTCCTTCGTTTCCGTTCGGATTATCTCCAAATCCATCTTCATCCGAATCTGCCCATTGAGTTTGGTCGTTTGGAAATACATCATTTTCATCAGGAACTCCATCTTGATCAAGGTCTGAAACTAATCGAGTAATTGCACCTGTATGATTAACTACAATTAATCCTCCATCTTGATCAACTGTCATCCCTCTTGGAATCCCAGAAATAGAAAACGATGTGATTACACTTTCATTCATTGGGTCAATAAATTCAATCATTCCACTTGATGATGTGGAAGAATCTCCGGTTCCAACAAAAAGACCTCCATCATTGATGTCAATTGCTATTGAGAAAATTTCTCCATCAACAGGAATTGAACGAATAATTTGTTGCTGAATTGGGTCATACATCTTTAGCATAGAATCCCAGCCACCGGTCAACAGTACTCCTACCCCTTCTAACCATTTGTTAACCCCAGTATAATTTTCATGAGAATATACTATCCCGTCATCTGTCCATGTCATCGGATCTGAACCACTAGTCGACCATAATCTGACACCACCTTCTTGACCTATTGAACTCATTTTCTCTCCTGAAGGATCGAATGCAATTGTCCAATGAACATCTGTATACCTCCATTCTCTGAGAATTTGGCCGGCTTGAGAAATTACAGCCACTACTCCATCAGAAGATGTATTGTTGGGGTTTTCGCCATATGTTGCGATTATTTGGTCATGCATATTTATTCGAGCACGACCAAAAACAGAAACAGTTGTCATTGCATTAAGATCTATTGTCCAGATATTCTTATTTTGTTCATCACATGCAACAATTGTTCCATCACTGTATCCGATAATCACTTTGTCATCATTTGTCCAATCAACACTTTTCGCAAATGGAATTGAGTCAACAGGTTCACCAAATTCTGGATGAATACATTGTCGATTTCTAGTTCCTGAGTCTAAATCCCAAACGGTTACTACACCGCCTGAATCTGCCATTGCTAAGAGATTACGATTTGGAGCCATAGAAATTTCACGAGTCAATCTAGTGCCTAGTCTACTATGGAAAGTAATTCCAGATGCATCTTCTTCCCAGATTTCTATTGTACCATCTCT
>PAOZ01000037.1 GCA_002708695.1 Methanobacteriota archaeon
ATGGGATTGAAGCACGTGGTCTGGATGAGAATTTGGAATTAATCGTTGATAGAACGCCTATTCGAAATCATCTCGCTCAAACAACTCCTGAATTGATTGTTAGGCGTTTGGCAGCACGTGCGCAAGGCCCCTCTGCATCGATTTTCTCAACTTTGATTAAACGCTTCAAGGATTAATTGAAGCATATGAATCTGGAAGAAATAATTCCAGACCGAATAGTGGGTCAGGATCTGATGAATCGTGATAAGCGATTACAGATCCCCCGTCAGGAAGAATAGTCATACTAGCGAAATCAAATCTAATGTCTTGTCCTGCTCCTGATGCTGCATCTAAATCACCTAGGCCTAGAAACGTCATTGAATCTGGTTCTAGACTTTCTGAGTATTCTCTAACATGCCAGGCAATATCGATGTCTGGCCCTTCGGAACTTTGGTATCGAACATTCAGAACAAATAAGTCCAAAATTCCATTTGAATGAAATTCCCATTCTTCTATTTCTGAGGCCTGCCCAGTTAGATTATAGGTTTGATTTTTCCAAGTTTCACCTCCATCAATTGAAATCATATGTTCGAATAGGAGTCCAGAATTAATGACACAATGTAAATGTGCAGAGGAGTCAAATGCACAATATTCGCTTGGTAAACTGTTTCCATCCACAGTTGTCGCTCTCCACCAATTCAGGGAAGTATCTAGGAAAGCATCTCCTCCATCATTGAAAAAATTAGGAAAATATGCTCCCCCTGAAGGTACAGGAAAGCCACGCATTTTTTTGTGCGGTTTTGTGAAATCCCATGCTGGCTCAAGGTTTTCTGCGATTAAATCAACTTCCATAGTATCTAATTGTGCATCTCGATCTGGGAATTCAAAATAATAGTAATTTAGTCCATCAGTAGACATTTGTCCACCTCTGTTCGAAGATTGATGCCAGAAGTTCGAAATTACAAGACTAGCCCATTCCCCACTTCCGTAAGGTGCTCCCGCATCAATAGGGCCTACAATTTCCATTTGCCAAGACCTATCGTAGAATGGCTCAGTTAATCTATTGTAACACCAAGTCCAATCTTCCTCGTCGGAATCCCAGAAGAAAGCATAGAATTGGTCACCACCTGATGATGACGGATAGGGAAACCACCCCATTGCAATAATATCTCCAGTTGTTGTTTGAACGATACTTCCTTCTCCAAGACCTTCTTGTCCAGGAACAGTAAGTTTAGGCGTTCTACAATTCAAATCTTGTAAAACTGGGGGTATCCATTCTTTCCAAGTATGGCCTCTATCTTCTGACCAAGTAGGATATTCTCCTCCGAAATTGAGAATCCATCCCCATTCTGTAGCAGCAAGGTAGTGCTCACAACAATTTCCACCTTCCAAATTCCCAAAAACTGCCCAAGATGAATTGCCCCATGATTCATTTAGAGAAGGATTTGGATGACTTACATTAAATGGCCTGATTCTATCTTCTCCTGTAAATCCAGATGGGTCATCAATATAGCTGAAACCGTCGCTCCAAATATTTCCATTTACGATTTCATCATTTGAACCAAAGCATCCCGGAACAAGTAAAATGAGTGTGGCGATGATTGCAGAAATTCGCCGCCAAGTCCCACCCTCCATGTACATTTTTTGTAGCCTTACCTTTTGTGATTGTCGGCTTTTTGGGATTTATTGTAAATGGTAGGGTTCAAGCCCTTGCTATTGTCTTGTGGATTCATGGGAGTCGGCAAGCAGTACCAAGTTATCCTGGCAATTGCTGTTTTCTTGCTCACACCAATTTCTGGATTGGTTGCAGGGGATGGAAATGATGATTTGCAAGTTTCTGAGATTTTGGTTTCTTCCAACAATGAGAATTATGGGGGGACTGATTGGAATTGTGATGGCTCATTTGGTAGTAATAGTGATCAATTTGTTGAATTGTATAATCCTTCTTCCAATTCTATCGATATTAGTGGATGGAGTTTAGAGTTTCAAGGTGTTGAATCTACTGATTCATACACAATTCCTTCAGGAGTTACAGTTGACAATGGGAATCGAATAGTGTTTTTCAGAGCAGATACAGGCATAGCATTCGATTATTATGGAGGAGGTTCTGTTAGATTGGTTAGTCCTTCAGGGAATTTAATCTCATCAATTTCTTTTGAGGGTGAAGATTCTGATTGGGACACATCATATGTTTCGGATTCTAGTGGACAAGTTTCCAAAGTTTCACCCCCTACTCCTGGTTGGGGCCCTGGGGAAAATCCTCCTTTATCTGGCCCAGGTGCACCTTGTCCAGAATTTACTGGAGTAAGTCATTCTGGATCATATGTTCTTTCTGGAACAATAGTGACTATGGAATCTGAATCTAGTGTTTTACTAAATGGGAATATATTGGTTGTAGATGGAATTATTTCTGCTGTTTGGTCCGAAGGTCAGACTATTCCTAGTGCTGCTGAGGGTATTGAAATCATTGATACAGGCGGAATAATTTATCCCGGTTTACTAGATGTTCACAATCATCCCCATTACAATGTAATCCCAATTTGGGATCATGGAACTGATGGTTGGGAAAATCGATACCAATGGAGGACTGAATCTGAATATAAGGATGCAATTACTAAAGTGGAAAATGGTCTTAATGATGGGGGTTCAGATGGTTGTGGATTAATGGTTGAATCAATGAAACACGCAGAAGTGAAATCAATCGTTGGAGGTACAACTGTAATTCAGGGCGCTACTACGGAGAGTGAATCTACCTTTGATTCAATATTAGCTCGAAATGTGGAAAAGGAAAATTTCGGCTCAGATGGAATTGAGACACGTGTCGGGGGCTCTTGGTTCCCTCCAGATTATTCCGGTTCACATATTAAATCGAAGAAGTCGGCAGGAACTCTAGATGCTTGGATGATACATCTTTCAGAGGGAATTGATGAACCATCTAGAGCCGAATTTGACTCTCTTGTGAACAATCAATTGCTTATTGATGAATTAATTGTAATTCATGGCACTGCTCTCACAGCAACCGAGTTTTCTTTGATGGCACAAGTAGATGCATCTTTGGTTTGGTCGCCTATGTCCAATTTATTGTTATATGGCGATACTGCAGATATTGCAGCAGCTGATGATGCAGGTGTATCAATCTCAATTTCTCCTGATTGGGCTCCTTCAGGGGCTAAGAATGTGTTACATGAGGTAAAGATTGCAGATTGGTGGGATACGAACGTACTTGGAGACCGTTTTTCCGATTTTGAGATGGCACAGATGCTTACTACTAATTCTGTGGACCAAGTTGCATGGACTGACCATCTAGGTAGAATAAAACCTGGTTTAGCAGCAGATTTTCTTGTTCTTGACTCGTTTGAATCTAATCCTTACAGGAATCTCATTGAAGCGGTAGATCCAGATGTTCGCTTAGTTGTAGTTGGAGGATTACCCGTTTTCGGTGATGTCGATTTGATGCAGATAATGACTAATGATACAGAAATAATCAGCGCCCCTGATTTTGTCAAAGGAATTGATATTCGATTTGATGGAGTACCTTCAGGTACGCAGACATATGCAGTTGTGGAACAAAAATTGAGAGATTGTTTAGAAGATCTTTCCATAGGTCCTAGACCGTTTGACCCTTGGTATACATTTGGTGATGACCGTTATTTTGACGTCTTGAACCGTTCATTAACATTTCAAAATGGGCGTTCAGTTGATTTATGGTCCGATTATTATGACATAAATCTCGATTCAAATGGGAATCGTACATCTGTAGAATCTTCTGACCCCTCAACTTGGACAGGTGGTAGCTCAAATAATCAAACTTCTGATTCGAATGATTCCTCAGGGAATGAAGGAAATGAAGTTCAAGATTTGAATAATAGTATTTCAATCGATGAACTTCCAATTTTATGGCCTACTTTTGGGCCATTCGGTGGTGAACAACATCCTTCCAATTCCACCTTTGAACAAGGGATTCATATTGAGGAATGTACTACTATTTCTCAGATCAAAGAAGATGGGAAGGTTAGGGGTTGTGGCGCAGTAGTTGTTTTAATTCAGGAATCAACAGGGGGTTTTGTTGAATCTGAATCATCTGTTGAATACCTAGATATTTGTCCTGAAGATTCGGTTTGGGATTCACCTCATCCTGAGATTAGCGAATCATTTGAAACAGGTAATTGGCCAGTGAGCCGATTAGACCCAAGTTATCTTCCAGGTGATGTAATTACATTCCCTGGGATGACTTGTGCTGATCCAATTGTTGCTCAAACACTGCACTATACGATAATCACGGATGATACCCAAATTGGACAATGGGAATGTAGGCAGGCAATGAATTGGATTAACAAGATAGATTCTAACACTCAATCAGATGATTCTCTAAATTCGGAACAATTGGATGAATCACTTTCATCTTCTTTGACTGGAGAAGTTTGGTATTGGTTTGCAATTGTATTTGCCTTTGCGATTTTGTCTGTTTCAGCATTTGTAATTGTTCGATCAATTAAGAAATAATTACTTCAGTGACCATTCCACTCCATCTGGAGTATCTTGAACATCAATTCCCATTTCTGCTAGTCGATCTCTGATTTCATCAGCTGCCCCCCAATCTTTTGCATGTCGTGCAATCGATCTTCGGGCAAGCAATGCTTCTACTTCGTCCCTCACTGCAATTCTTCTAGGATCTAGTCTAGGATCAAAAATCGCCTTCGCAATTTCTTTTGTTGGAAGAACTCCCAAAATAGACCCCGCAATCTCTTCGATCCAGTCTACTGAAAATACAGCAAATGCTGCTGTATCTATTTCGTCTATTTTCTCTGAATCAAGTACTTCCGAAATTATTCTGGCACCTGCTTGAACTTTTGATAATGCAAGTCTACTGTTTAAATCATCATCTAATGCACGCGCTGCATCTTCTGCTAATGATTCAATTACACCTATTCGTTGTGACAAATATTCTGATGAGGTAACATCACCTTGAGGGAGTGATGGCAGTGGAGATAGAGCTTCTCCTTCTTCTTTTGAGATAATTGCCTGCCCATATATTTCAGATAATTTTCGTTGATTTCCCTTTGCATCATCCAATAATTGTTCACTAACATCAATTGGATTTCGGTAGTGTGCATTGAGTAAGGCATATCTCAAAACAATAGGATCATAGATTTTGAATGCATCTTTTACCGTCCAAAAATTTCCTAGACTCTTACTCATTTTTTCTCCATCTACTCTAACAAATCCATTGTGCATCCAAACACCTACAACTGGTTCTTTACCTGTGCAACATTCGGATTGGAAAATTTCTGCTTCATGATGTGGGAACCTTAGATCAAATCCACCTCCATGGATATCGAAAGATTCCCCAAAGTGATGTAGACTCATTGCACTACATTCGATATGCCATCCCGGTCTTCCCTTTCCCCATGGAGAATCCCAAGATGGTTCACCTGGTTTTGCTGCTTTCCAGAGCGCGAAATCGTTGTGTTCCCTTTTACCCGATTTATCTAATCGCCCTGAACCACCTGCTTGTACTGCTTCAATTGTGTTTCCAGTCAAGGTCCCGAATTTTTCAGGTGCAGATGAAACTGAGAACCAGACTCCATCAGATGATACATACGCATTTTCTTTTTCGATTAGAATTTCAATCATTTTGATAATTCCATCTAAGTGTTCAGTTACTCTTGGGTAATGATCTGCTCGTTCTACCCCTAATGCATCCATTACTAGATAGTAATCCTCTATATTTCGATTAGCAATTTCTAGGAAATTCACTCCTTCTTCATTTGCGATGTTGATTATTTTATCATCGATATCAGTAAAATTTTGAACATAATCTACATCGTAACCAGATGCCTCTAACCATCGATGAAGAAGGTCGAAAGCGATGTAACATCGAGCATGTCCTATGTGAGAAGGAGAATATGGAGTAATCCCACAAACATACATCTGAACCTTTCCAGGAATTGCAGGATGGAAGGCAACCTTCTCTTTCCTGCGAGTATCATAAAGGTGTAGAGTCATGTCCTCCTCGTCCCTTGGGCAGCACACTTCAACATAAATGCGTGCGAACTAATTTTGATTAAAACCGTAACAAAAATTCAAACCAAAGAAAATAGTACGTCAAGTATGAGTGGCACATTCAAGCGAATATTGGTAACTGGGTGCACAGGTTTTCTCGGCCGACAGGTTACTCATGAGTTTCTTTCTAGAGGGTATTTTGTTAGAGGTACAACTAGAACTCCTGATGAATTGCACCAAGATATATTGGAAGATTTTGATTGTAATCCCTTATTGGAACTCAGATGTCTTGATTTGATTTCTGATGAGGGGTGGGAAAGTGCAATGAAAGATATTGATGCTATCGTTCATACAGCATCTCCTTTTTCTGCTTATGAACCAAAGGATGAGCAAGAATTGATTAAGCCGGCCAGAGAAGGAACAATTCGTGTTTTGACTCATGGATATGAAGCAGGCATTCGTAAGTTTGTGATTACGTCATCTACTGCTGCTATTTCAGGTGCTACTCCAACAAGTAAAAACAAGACGTATTCTCATGAAAACTGGACTGATCTAAATAGTAAAATTTCGGCTTACACTAAGAGTAAAACTTTAGCTGAACAAGCAGCATGGGAATTTATCGAATCACATCCTGATTCCATACTTACAACTGTAAATCCAAATGTGATATTGGGTCCCTTGCATAGTGGGACGCCAGGTACCTCATTAAGAATAATTGAATCAATAATTGACAGTTGGTATCCTGGTTTTCCAAAAATCAGTTTTGCTCCAGTGGATGTTCGCGATGTGGCTTGGATGCATGCTGAAGCAATTGAGAATTCAAATCTAAATGGGGAACGATTGATTATGGCAACTTCTCCAATCACTATGCCTCAAATTGCAGCACATCTCAAATCCAATGGTTGGAAAGTATCTACTCGTGCTCTTCCCAATTTTATTGTAAAAATCATGGCGCTTTTCATCAAAGAGGCACGTTTAGTTTCTAGTGGTCTTGGCACAACTAACTATTATGATTGTTCAAACACTATCCAAAAATCAGGATGGAAATCTAAATCCCAAAAAGAGATGATAATTTCCGCAGTCGATTCATTGAACCTTCGATAATTTGAGTTATTCAGAATCAATTAATCCATTTGCACGCGCCCATCTAAAGGATTGAACGCATGCATATGTGTAAACTCCACCAAGGACCAGCAATAGTGCATGAGAAATGATCAAGATACCTGAGGAATCTGCATCCAACAGAACCATTGGCAACCTTAGTCCTCCTAAGGCACATAACAATCCAAACACTACAGCGATGTGCATGAACAGTTTTGTACGAGATGGAAACCGGTCTGCAGCCGACCCCATAACAGCGATTGGAGTCCCCATGATCGTAGGAATCAAAGCTGTGGCACTGGCATTACCAGAAATCATGTATGCTGCAACTCCCCAAGCGGAGAGTATCCCTCCGACCAATATTGATATCAGTGGCATCTTCATTCCTAGAAATTTGTAACTCATTTTATCACCTTAACCATATGCATAAGTAATTCCAAAACCACCACGAGGATGATTCCAACTCAATGCACCATCAGTACACATCAAGAAGCAGGTTCCACATTCAACACAATCTTCGTATTGAAATTTCATTTCTTCCAATCCTACATCTCGGAACATATAGCATTGCGCAGGACATCCCCAAACACACATCATGGAATCACAATCGCCACATTTCTTAGTATCTACAATGATATGGGCATGCTCATGTTCGTCAACATTGTAGGCAATTAGTCCAAGACCATTTTTTACATCATATTCAAAAAGTCCTATTTTTGTTTTTTCACTCATTTTCGCACCTCTTTTGATTACAGTTTTCGCCCCATCATTCCTAATCTGATTAAGTTAAGCAATCCCATACCTTTCTTGGTTTTCTTATCCTTCCGTCGCATTTCTTTTCTTAATCGAAGAGCCTGTTTTTCAACTGTGATTTTTTCTTCACCTATTTCACGAACAACTCTATTGAACATTTTACCCATGAATTTTGGAACCCAAGTATAATTTGCATCATCTGCTAGGAACTTTGCTGTAGTCTTGAAACGCCTTAAATCTCGCATTACATAAGACTGATCGAGGTCTTTTTTGTATTGACCTAGAGACTTTTTACTGAAATCTCCTGATTCAATACATTTAGCAATTACTTTAGCGGCGAGTTTACCTGAATGAATTGAGTAGTTTTGTCCCTGAATTACAGCGCCATTTGAGTAAACAAGGCCAGCGGCATCTCCAATGACAACAGCACCATCTCTTACCAGACGCGATGGCATTCGGTCTAATCCATACTCAGGAACCAAATGTGCGCCATATTCCACTGTTTCTCCTCCACTAATTAGAGGCGCAATTGCTGGATGGGATTTGTAGGCTTCTAACATGTCATATGTATGGATTCCAGACGGTAGACTATCTAACTGAATTACTACGCCTATTGAGAGAGTATCTCGATTAGTGTAAAGCCAACCTCCTGCTCTAGGAACTTGGCCCGCCGTAACTGGATATTCTTCCCATGCTTTCTCAGCCATATCGTCGTATATGGCTAATGCTGCTTCCATTGCCATTCCACTAGGAGGCCTTTCTTCATCACCTGAAAAACATCCAAATCTACTGTTAATTACATCTTCTCCAAGATGTATTACTTCCTTAACTCCTAAGATTATTCCATGTCGAGATTGAGCATGTAACATTGTATCAAAAGCATATGATCGTGTTAATATTGAATTACTACCTTCTGCAATTACAACTACATTACTGGTCATTATTTCTCCATCTTGAACAATCCCGCATATTTTACCCTCGCGCACAGCATTAACTATCTCCTGATCTGCATTGTCAATTCTCCATTTTTGAGCTGCCCCTCTTCCCGAATCTTCTGCAGGAGAAGTCAAGTCTCTGGCTGAATAAGAAGTGTGGTCAAGCCCATCGATATGTAATTGATCAATCTTAATGCCAGGCATGATGAAAACTCCGACTTCTTCGAGTTTTTCAGCAAACCACGAATCTGTTTTTGCTCGAAGAACACTCCATCCTGTTCTCATAGATGGTTCTTCAGTCCCTCCAATTCCATCCCAAGAAGCAAATTTACCTTCCATAATAAACGCATCTTCAGAGGACAAGAATCCAATTTTTTTGTGATTTATGTATCGTTCAATCCCTGGATTTTCCATTTCCCAATTTGGAAAAATATCGTCCAATTCATCCAGTTCTCTGCCCCAAAGGATACCGCCAGAAAGGTTCTTGGCACCAATTGGTTCACCCCGATCAACCACTAGAATTCTGTCTCCTTCAACCCCTTCTTTTAGAAGTTGAGCAGCACAAGCCATGCCTGCCATTCCACATCCGATAATGATGACATCGAAGTCAACATCTTCGCTCATTATAGCAGCCTCACATCATTCCACTCGTATGCCGCCCTTGAATGTCTCCATTGAAAATGTCATGAAAGGTAAGAGGAATTAGCAATTGATATTTGGGAAGTAGTTTAGGCTAGACCATGTGGAGTGCAGATGCTCCGGCCAAGGCCATACTTTTCGGAGAGCATGCAGTTCTTTACGGCGCTCCTGCTATTGCAATCGCAATAGATTTGCGTGCATCGGTTTCTCTTGAAAAATCTGAAAAATGGTTACTTAATGGGGATGCCTTTAATCCTTTGTTAAATCCACATTTGGGCCATTTAATATCTGAGTTTGGAGATTTAGATAATCCACTCTCGATATCAATTGATAGTACAATTCCTATGGCTGCAGGATTGGGTTCTTCTGCGGCACTTTCAGTTGCTTCTGGAATGGCGTTATCTGCATCGAGAGGTCACAATTCAGTGACTTCAATCGAATCTCTTGCTAGAGCAGCACATAGGGCTGAAGCTAGTGCTCAGGGAGGTAGGGCCAGCCCTACCGATACGAGTGTTTCGACATTGGGTGGTGCAGTGATTGTTTCATCATCTCGTATTAAATCATTAGAACATAGATGGGCAATAGATTTGGAGTCTCCAGATGGGTCTAAGCATTGGGATGTTCATTCTTTATCTATTCCTTCTTCCTTGTCTCGCATTCCTATTGTTATTGGGTTTACTGGAATTTCATCATCTACAAAGAAAATGGTTGAAATGGTTGCAAATAATATGCAAACATCTTCCTTTAGATTAGCTATGGAAAAGGTTTCAGAAATTTCTCAAAAATCTATTGATATTCTTTCCACTGGAAATCCTGAGGCCATTGGAGATGCAATGACTCGATGCCATTCTCTTTTACAAAAAATAGGTGTATCTTCTACGGAGTTAGACAATCTAATTGATGCTGTTCTCCCTTTCTCATTCGGTGCAAAATTGACAGGCGCTGGAGGAGGAGGTTGTATCATTGCTCTTTCAAATGAGCCCCAAGCATGTGCTGAGGAAATTAATAAATGCGGAGGCATCCCTTACATCACATCATTTGCAGAGATTGGAGTTAAAATTTCATCTTAATTTCTTCCTTTTCTATCCCTATGGTTTTGCGCACTTCTTTATATACCCTTGATAAATCCCCGTTTATATGAGCGACGAAGATCGATTGGTAGTAGTGAATGTTGTAGCGAGTACTCGAGTGGCAGAAGAATTAGATTTGCCAGAGATTGCTATTGAATTAAATTGCGAATATGAGCCAGAACAGTTTCCTGGTGTAGTATATCGTGTAACTGACCCCCGTTTAGCAATTCTAATGTTTAGGTCCGGTCGTGCTGTTTGCACAGGCGGAAAAAATGAACAAAATATCCACACTGGAATTGAGAGAATGATTGCTGATTTAAGAGCAGCAGATATTGAAACATGGGATCTGAAAGATGTGAAAATTGAGGTCCAAAATATGGTTGCAACTTATGCTTTGCATTACCCAGAAGATTATGACGGTATTTCGAAGGATGTAGATCAACGAATGAAGATAGTAAAGGACCCAGGTCATAAAAATTCAAACAGTGGCGGATGGAGAGCTCCTACTGAAGAAGAAGTGGCTATGCCAGAAGAAGACAGCCCTCTTACTACTCTCCCAGTAGGCGAGCCGTTAGCAGGACTTCCTCGTCATTTGAATCTTAATCACTTGACTTTCCACTTGCCTTTCGATAAGGTAGAGTATGAACCAGAACAATTCCCTGGTTTAATTTATCGAATTGATTATCCAAAGGTAGTTTGTTTGATTTTTGGTAGCGGTAAAATGGTTATTACTGGGGCTCGTCACAAGGACGAGATTCTAGAAGCTATTGAATTCATCAAGGATGAATTAGCAGATTTACTCTACGAATAAATTTGTTTGCAAGCGATTGGTTGATACACAGCCGAATGGCTGTGGGTGCATGGTGGCTTCAACAGGCATGTCGTCTCGAAGGGCGGCGCTGTCAATTGTTTTGATTTTTCTTCTTTCTACTCAATTGGTATTTTTACAATCAATAGAACCTCTTGAAGAAGAAGAATCATCATTCAAAGTGATGGGTGTCAGGTCTTCACAAGGATCGGTGGATGTTCCAGAATGGGCTGTTGGCGATGTATGGACATATGATGCATTTTTCGATGTTGAAGATTTGATTGCTTCTGGGGCTCCAGGCTCAAGTATAGGTGTACTTCGTGGTACACTAACAAAAGAAGTAGTTGAAACGACAATCATGATGATTGAAAATCAATCTACTATCGTTTACGTCGTTGAATCTTCAGGGACATTTCAGAAAAATGGAATTACTTTAGTTGCTCAAGGCACTTCAATTAATGCTGATTTGAGAGTTAGTTACGACTCTGATGAACTTATTAGAGCATCAGATCTCGGTCAAATCTCTTACTCTCAAGAATTAGATGTAGATTTGAATAACATTCCATTTCCTGCTAGCCTTCTTTTGGGTAGTTCTCTCGCTCTCGCAGACATCTCAATAGGAACTCAATACTCTCCTCCCAAGGAATATTACGATTTTCCAATGGCAGTTGGGGAGTATTGGAATACATCTGTAACAACTGGAACAACATGGTCTGGTTCTGTTTATCAAAATCTTTTCGAGTTGCCAGAAGATTCTGAGGAACCAAGTGAAGAATCTCATGGAATCACCGCTGTAGGTAATCCAGGGGTTAGTTATCCTGGATGTGCTACTTCTCTAAATGCTACTTCGTTTAATTCAACAGGCGCAGTTACTGGTTTTCGATGGTACTGTCCTGCAGCAAAAGGTGAAGCATGGTGGCATCAAGAGTTAGATTTAGGTTTACAAATTGACTTCAAATTGTTGACATATACTCCTGCTTCTAGAGATCCTGTTATTTCTGTAGAAACAGCGTTTCCTGCTTGGCCGCTAAATACGAATATGGGTGCTTGGGTGAATTTAACAGATCCTTCAACTGGTTCTCCATTAGGTAATCAAGCAGTTCAATTTAGATATGAATCCACAGGGGATTATCGTTCACTTTCTACTGCCACTAACGGTAGTGCATATGTTGAATTTGATACAGGTGCTTGGCCCGATCCTTCTCCTACAACATATGACTATGCCAGTCATGGAGTGATAGGTTGGGATTCATCTAGCAAGTCTGTAGGAGTCACAACCATGGTCTTAGATGAAAATTTAGTAGAAGTAGATCTTGTCACCTTGGCATCTGGCGTATCAGTTTCTAGAACGAGAGGGGACGTAACTGAACAATTGAATGCCATTACTGGTTTTAACTCAATTCCAAATGATGTTTTGGAATTTTCAATTCCTGTTCGTAATCTAGGAATTCTTTCAGCCCCTTCTTCTGAAATTGAAATTACTTCGCCAGATGGTAGTTCCTCTAGAGTTAACATCCCTAGTTTGCCAGCGTTAAGTGAGGTTCGAGTAGATGTTCAGTGGACCGTTCCTGAAGGTCAGGCAATTGGCGATACGACTCTTCAATTTGAGGTAGATCCAGATTCATTGGTTGTTGCTGATGCTAATAGGAGTAATAATGCGGATTCGTTCAATATTTTTGTTGGACGTTTACCTGTTGCGGATTTAGCACAAATGAATAGTTTTTACACTTTTACAACAGTAATGTTGGACGCAACCTCTTCAAATGATCCAGATGGTTATTCGGATATTTATTGCTATTTCATGATTGAAGATCCACTTGCTATTGATGATAATGATGGGGACCCTACTGATGGTTTCATTGAGAGGGTAATCTCCACAAATTCCACAGATGATTGTGTAGTAGAATGGTCTTGGGATGATGATGGACAATATTTGATTGAATTGAGAATCGTTGATGATGAAGGTGATATGACTATGATGAATATGACAGTTGAGGTTCTCAATCGTGCTCCAGAAGTTGTTGTTGCATCTGATAGATCTAGTGTACCAGTAATGGACCCGATTACCTTCAATGTCTTCCAACATAGTGATGTAGATACAATTACTCCAGAAGCACCTGTAGATTTCCTTTGGGAGGCTGATTGTGAGCAGGGTAGAGTTACACAACTTTGTACAGTTACTCCTATGGTTGAAGGCATATACACTATGAGAGCAAGTGTAACAGATGACGATGGAGCCGTAACATCGAGTAGCCATAGTATCAATGTTACAAATATCGCACCTTGGAATGCTTCGCTATCGGCTGCCCACGAAAATGGGACTCCGATTAATATGGATTCACAAATGGTTTGGCATGTTCTAGAGGATCAACCAATAGTATTCTCGGGTTCAGCTGAAGATTCATCAAATGATATTCCTTCACTAAGTTACGAATGGTGGCCAGATGTAGATGCTGATCCCTCTAATTCTACAATAGATAATGAAGCAGGTTCATCCTCTTCCCTGACTCATTCGTATGAAACTCATGGAATGCATGTAATTTCTATGCAAGCAACAGATAATGACGGTCTTCGAACAAGTGTTGCTAGTGGTTGGTTGATGGTACAAAATGTTCCTCCTACAATTGACCCATTTCCTACATTACTTCCAATAGCGGAAGATCAGGTGCTGAATGTGGTAGGTTCTTTCCAAGATACTCCTTCTGATCTTGATGCACTTCACTCTTGTTGGGATATTAATCCTGCATTTAATACAGATTCTACAGGTTCTGCTGAAGACGATTGTGATGTTGAAGGGGCTACGTTAGCATATTCATGGCCTGATGCAGCCACTGCTCCTTCACAAATTGTATTTCATGTTACAGATGATGATGGCGAGAGGGCGGTTGAGATGCTCAATATCACTATCAAAAATATACGTCCTAAGGGTGCAATCAATGTAACAGAAGGCCCATATGAAGTAGGGCAAGATATTGTATTCTCTGGTGAAGGAACTACTGATTCTAGCCAAGATTTCCCCGCTTTGTCATATTATTGGGATTTCAACACTGCAGTAGATTGGGATGAAGATGGAAATACCGCAAATGATATTCAAAAGCAAGGGTTTACAGTTACTCATCAATTTAGTGAACCGGGCATTTACGTTGTTCGTTTGATTGTAGGAGACGAATCTGAAGAAGACACAGTAGATGTTCAAATTGAAGTCATAGATACTAGTTTTTTGGGCATGAATATTGGTTTTGGAGAAGCGGGTGCAGCAACCGTTGCGATATTGATTCTCACTGTAATTTTCCTTTTACTTCTAGTTGGAATTGGTTTCACGAGACGAGGACGTCGTGCTGAATTTGATGCATATGGGGTAGGTAGTTCTATCCATTCGATGGGTGGTGCCCAACCGTCTATGCCAAATGCTCCACCACCTACCTACGCTTTTGGCGAAGAAATTGGTGGCGCACCTCCAGTTCCTACAGAAGGGCTTCCTGCTGGGTGGACTATGGAACAATGGAATCATTATGGTCAACAATGGTTGGATACTCAACAAACATCCCCTGCCCCTATAATGACTCAGACTCCTGATCCAGAGCCTACTTATGTTGCACCTGAATCTACTTATGCTGCACCTGATCCTACTTATGCTGCCTCTATTGAATCTGTATCTCAACCATTGGAGTCCCTTTCTGAAGAATCTCCAAAGTCACGCGGATTATCTGAGCCTCTTCCTTCTACAGATATTTTAGATTTTGATTTGTGATAGTATGGTAGATATTTTCAGACTACTAGGTCTTCCTTCTCCCACATCTTCTAGTGTGGATAAAGAGAAAGATAGTCCTCGGGCATCTTCTACTTCGTTTTCATCGGCGCCGATTCTTTCTTCAAATTCATCAGACTTCATGGATTTGTCTTCCATTGAATGGGCAAGAAAAGCAGGCCCTCTTTCTCCTGAACGCTATTTGAGATATATTCAACCCGATGATCGTCACATCATCCCTCATTCTGAAATTTCAGACTGTCTTAAAGAAGGAGATGTAGTAATTGTTGATTTACGTAGATTAGCACACATGGAGGCACAAAAGAGTGCCTGTCGGCGTAGAATTCAGGAAGTTGCTCGTGATTTATCCATCCATGCCTTTGTTCTAGATGCGTCTGAAGATTTGATTTTAGTACCAGGTGTAGGTATTTCTGTTGACGTCGATCGTCATGTTTTAGGAATAGAAACAGACCTAATCTGAATTAATTTCATACTTCCAATTTGTTGATTGAATTCCTCCGAATATTTCATTTGATAATTGACTTAGAATTGGAATTGATTCAATTTCTTCTATATTTGTAGAAAAGGGTTTGATTATCGTATCAACTTTTAGCACTACCAATTCTGATACCGCACCTAAAGGCAATGTATGACATTCTACCAATGTAGTTTCAATAGCTGCAATAGCAGGTTTTGGTGCAGTAACCGTTTCGAAAATAGAAGTGACCCCTTCTATGTCTCCCCATTCTGACTCGCCTCTTGGTATTGATTTCGAAGTAATGTTTACGATTTCTGCTGAATATGAATTTGCTGGCAGAATTGCCAGTGTTGCCTTACCAGTTTCTTTGAGATTCAGTAAGGTGTCCCTAGGCCGGCCTTCTCTGTTCGTCGAAAGACTCATTCCAATTAATGGAGGGGTGTTTGAAATTACAGATACTGAACTCATTGGAGCAAGATTAGGTATGCCCTCGGATGATATTGTTGATACCAAAATCAATGGTCTAGGTGAGATAATTGCAGACAACCATCTTGATCTTTCAACATGATTCATTTTCTCTATATCTAAGGAATTAATTTCAGAACTAAGGTCAAATGTCACAGTGTTGTAATCATTAAACCAGTCATCTAAATCCCCTTTTGATATTTCTTCTGAGGCATAGGCTGTAAAATCACGATATGCTTCCCATCGATTAATTTCACTTTCATTTTCTCCTCTTTTTCGTTTTCTTTCTATGGAATCGTTTGCATATTCTACACATCGATTAAGAAAATCAATGACAGTA
This sequence comes from Methanobacteriota archaeon, assembly GCA_002708695.1. Classification (GTDB taxonomy): domain Archaea; phylum Thermoplasmatota; class Poseidoniia; order Poseidoniales; family Thalassarchaeaceae; genus MGIIb-N2. The sequence continues at coordinate 16,320 of PAOZ01000037.1, forward strand.
TTTTTTTTATCATCATTTGTCATTAGTCTACCTCTATTCGTTTTCGATTTCAAGAATTTTCAATAAACGACCAACATGTCCTGTTGCCTTTACTCCTTTACCGCACCATTCGATAATCCCATCTTGATTAATGATAAAAGTACTGCGAATAGCCCCCATGTACACCTTTCCATAGTTCTTTTTCTCCCCCCATGCACCATACAATTGGTGAATTTCAGTATCAGGGTCAACGATCAAATCAAAGTTCAATTTCTGTTTTTGAATAAAGCGTGAATGGCTTGCTGCTGAATCTCTCGATACTCCAACAACGGTCCAATTTTTCGAATTAAGTACAGGCATAGCGTCTCGAAAATCGCAAGCTTGAGTAGTGCATCCAGGAGTACTATCTTTAGGATAAAAATAGAGTATTATTCCAGTTTTGTTTAGAGCATCTGACAGTTTCCACTCCGTCTCATCCTGTAGTTTTGCTGTGAAATCAGGGGCAATATCTCCAATATCTGGTCCGCTCATGTTACTCCCACTCCGTTGTCATAGTCAATACTATGTTTCTAATCTACTCTGTCTTCTGTAAATTTAATGATTTTTATTGCGTCATCTGAAAGTTCTGAAAGGGTTCTTCTTCCATCTCGGCGTCGAATAACTAATCCTAATTCACTCATTCTTGTTACTGCAGCTACTCTTCTAAGTTGAAGAATTGAATTCGTCCAATTAAATGCAGTCCCTTCTCCATATTTTCTAGCCATTCTGGCATCTAAGCGTTCATTTCCAACTGCTCCTCCTCTCATTCCATCGATTAATGTCCTCATGATATTCCATTCTTGAGGTAGACGATGATTAATCGAATCAAGAATCAAAGTCCGTTCTAGGGGGCTAAATGGCCCCTCGTGTGCTAGATCTCGATCTATAATTGGGTTTGGGAGTTTTGCTAGATCTAATCCGTGGGGGGTTAATCGATATCCCTCTGAATCTTTAGTTGACCATCCAATGATTTCCATTGCAGATAATTTGGTTGTTCCACCAGGCGAACCAATCATCCAGTTAACTGCTCGACTTCTTGCATCATCATCCAGATGACTAAACCCTGCAGCTAATCTTTCTCCTCTCCCTCGCCCAAATCGATTGTCCTCATTTGCTAATGTTTCTCCATTTAATCTCAACATTTGGTTCATGGCATTCCTAAATTCTCCGTCTGGCAATGATCTTTTTGTTTCGCTGCTCATGGACCATAGTAAGCGTAATGCATGTTTCATTGGCAATAATCTGAGGAGCCCTGAGGGTAACATTTCATTTTCTAAGCGCCCTATGTTTGGTCCGATTACAGGATCGCCTCTGATTGATTCTAAACGAAGAAAATTCCGATTTCCAAATTCTCTTTGAGCTAAAGAATCCCCTGCTTTTGCCCTCCTGTCCCATGCTCTTTCAGCTAATCCTGAAAGTATTCCTCCTTCTGCAACTGTTGATTCTTTGTCCTGTTCAATTTTTGTTGTACTCGTATCTGCGCTTTGGATTAACCATTCTTCTAGTGTTATGCCCTTCTCTTGAGCGGCTTGAATCCAGTTGAAAAGTTGTCTATCTTTGACTGAAAGCGTCACGTCAACCATGTGCTTCTCACAATATGATTCATTATGAATCATTCTATTATAATCTATAATTAATGATATAATGATTATAATGATATAATAACGAATTACTGAATAATCTATTTATTGGTAATTTGATATAGAAGATTTATTCAATAATAATATTGAATAAAAAATGAATTACTCATTATACATCGAAGAAACAAACTTCTTGTGGCGGATCACCGCTACTGATTTGGCCTTTGAATTCTCGAGGGTTGCCATCAACGGAAACTAGGATGTTAAATTCGGTTACATCTGTAGAATCATGTTTCTCAAAGTGTTCTACAAATACTCGATATCTCCCCTTAGGGGCATCCTTCTCCCAGAATACGTTTTCAACTGGTTCTTCCGAGTTTCCAGTTTCATTCATGTCGATATCTAAACGACCTCCACAGTTGGAAATTTTATTGTCGAATGAAATTCGTTCTCCACTGGGGCAAACGACTGATAAATCCAAATCGTTTTTGTTGAACCAAATTAGGCTTACTTGCACTTCCCCACTAGCTGCTCCTTCACGCCCCAATCTTTCTGCAAATACGTCTTCTTGTTCTGATTCGACTTCTGTGCCAATGACCTCGTTTCCATCGAGTTCGGGGGCAGCAGGTAGTTCAACAGGTTGTGGTTCGTCATCTATTGGCGCCTCTTCCTCTTCTATTGGCGCCTCTTCCTCTTCTATTGGAGCTTCTTCTTCCTCCAAAGCTGGGCCAGGAGAGGAATTTGGCATGCTTGAACTAATTTCCACACTTCGATCTAATTGTTTTCTAGGTCGCCTTAGTCCCTTGTCAATAACTGGCGCAGGTAGTGAGGCCATTGAGGGAAGCATTGCTCTACGCGCATCGCCTCGCAGAATTCGATAGATACCTTGGACAGAACCTACTGTTAAAGTGGCAATGACCGCGCCGCTTACAGGGTCCATTAGTGGGGTCAGGGAACTTTAGGTATGTCTTGGTTTCGTTTGTTTTGTTCAAATAATTTCTAGTGTAGTTTGCGGTTCCTTCATATTCCTTCGGGAACTGACAGGGCATAGCGGAGGCCATGCATGTCTAATCGTCTGGGTAGAAAGGCAAGAAAATATCTTCGCCGAATTCAAAAGGCTAGGAGCCTACAAGACCTTCAGTCGATAGCAAATGAAATCCAAACAGATGTCGATTCTCGTAGTATAAATTATGAGGAAGCTAACCAATTAGGAAATAGAATTCAAGAACGAGCAGATATCATCGATTCAGATGGTTTGATTTATGCTATTAGTGATAGAGATACGTATCGACGAACTTTAGAGATTTATCTCAAAGATGGATTACTTACTAGGACTGAACAGATGCTTCTTTGGGATGAACGAAGAAAATTAGGAATTAGTGAAGATGAGCATACACATTTACTGGACAAATTAGTTTCACTGTACCGAAGTCAAGGTCGCACCATTAGAATTCAAAAATCAGGAGGTAATTCGTGATGAGAATTTTCCATGCTGTGACGTTAGTGACTCTTCTTCTGATTTCTTCCTTGGGTCACTTGGCTATTTCTGAAATGGAAAATAATTCCTCATTCACGTCTGGACGTTCAGTCGATATCTCCGTAGATAGTATACAGATAATTTCAGATTCAGCAGTCATTGCAGGTGTACATACCTTGGCTAATGTAAATCATGAAGTTAGAGTTACAATTGTTAATCTCGGAACTACAGGTGCCTCTGGAACCTTAGAATTGAACGTTGCAGTAAATTCAGGGGTATCTTCCGTAGTTGATACTGTTTCATTCAACTTGTTAGGAAGTTCATCAGAAGTTCATTTACTTGAGTGGACACAAACATCTGGAACTGCCGACATTTCTGTTTCTGCCACCGCTGGAGCGGACTCTGATCCTTCAAATGATGACCTTTCTTATCCTCATACTCTAACAGTTCAGGATACACATGATCATCTAGAGGTTTCGAATACTCTTCCCAATAATGGAGATGTAATCGGCAGAGATATGTGGTATGGTGATTGGGTCTTCTCCAATACCGGCAATGTTCCTTTTTCTGTAGAGGGTGAATTAATTCTAACTCCTGATGGAGGAGGCACTTCCATTCCAGTGACATCTAGTGTGACCCATGCACCCCCTGGTTCATTGGCTCAAAATGCTGGAAATTCAGCTGTTAATCTCTCATTTGATGGTTCTACGTTGACTGGAACATATACCCTGAGTGGATTGTTCAAGATGACATTGTCAGATGGTTCAACATCCGATATTCCAATTTCTTCTCGAAATATTATTTTGTCTGATTCATATACAACAATTACTCCTCCCTCTAATATCTCAGTTAATCCTGGTAGTGGAACAGGATTACTTTTCATTGTTCAGAATCTTGGTTCATCCTCCGATTCATACACAGTTGAATATAGTAATGTTTCAGGTTGGGTAGATGACTCAAGTTTGCCTTCAACTATCAGCAATTTAGCATCAAACACTGGTGCACCGATTAACGTTCCAGTAAATGTTCCAATTACTGCTGATCGTTCAGAAATTGAAACTGTGACTGTATATGTAAATAGCACAACTACGGGAGTTAGCGTTCCTGCTAGGGCTTCTGTTCTTGCTGGTGATCTTTACCAATCAGATTTACAGAGTAATGGTTCTCTACTGTATATTGATCCTGGCTCATTTGTAATTGTTGATTATACATTAGTTAACACTGGGACTACACCTGCCCATTTTGATTTGACTGCAGGATTACAAGAGGATCCTGAGGGGTGGAATGTTGAAATTGATACGACTACTACCGATCTCCTCTCTCCAGGTAATTCTAGAGCCATTACTATTACAATCACTGCTCCAACTTTAACTTCCCCTCTGAATCCCGAAGCAAAAATTTCTGCAGGAAATCGCTTACATCTGAGAGTTACTTCTACTCCAGTTGAAGGGGGTTCAGCACTCACTGCCTCAAATATCAGCGATATTGAGGTTCGACCATCAGTTAGTGTTTCAATGACTCCTTCTGTAGAACAGTTAGTATTCTCTACGGCTCAATTAGAGGCAGGAAACATGTTTGAAATGTTTGATTTAGAAGTATCTTTGTTGAGTAATTTCCCATCAGGTACTATTGGTTCTGCTGCAATAATTATTACTTCAGAAGCAACCCAATTTACTTCTGTAGATGGAGCATCATATGGTAGCCAAGAACCGTCTAGGTGGGATTCTTCTGTTGGTCCGAATTCAATTAATCTAGATCTCGGGGAATCTGGTACTGTAGTTATCTCTGTATTGGGTCCTACCGAGGCTTTACCTGCAGCAGGTGTGCTAAACTTCACCATCACTGCATCTACTTCATTATCGGGAATGGTTGGAATTACTTCTCCGGAAACAACTGCTTCATTCCAAGCAATAATTGAAACAGTAATTGATGGTGAATTAGAAGATAGTCCAATTACTGCTGGTATTCCAGGTGAAGAAAATGATGCTACCATGGTGTTGACAAACACTGGAAATGCTCTATCAGATTACTCTCTAACAACTTCTGGTCTTCCAGGATGGGTCGTGAATTTTACGCCCAATGCGGTTACTGCATTGGCTCCTGAGGTTGGTACTTGGCCAACAGGAATTGATTCGGTTTTCCAGAATGTAGTAGTAACTGCAACTCCTCCATCTGATGCTAGAGCAGACATTGTACATGAAATTGAGATTTTATTGTTTGATAGCGAGGGTTCATTTGTAGATAATGGAACTGCTAGATTCGTTCTTGATGAAGTAATTGGCGCTCTCATTGAACCCGATTCTATGGAAATTGAAGTACCAAATGAAGGAACACAAACAGCTAGTTTCATCGTTCGAAATACGGGCAACTCACTCCAAACATTTGATATTTCTACAGGAAATTTTGTTGGAGGAACGGATTTTACTATTGGGGCACCAAATAGTGTGACTGTAGAACCAGGTGCAAATGCAACTCTTTCGGTTGATGTGACTGCATTAGCCAGTGCTAGAGCGGATTCAACTTATTCTTTTGAATTAATTTTGGAATATAATGGGACAGAACAAGATCGATCTACAGTTTTAGTTGGAATAGAGAAAATTCATGATATTCGATTATCACATGAATCTTCTTTCCTCGCAATACCTGGTGAAACACTGGAAATTCCTGTTACCATCGAAAATCGAGGTAACTTGAGAGAAATTGGATCTTTTAATCTTACAACTCCTGAAGGTTGGGTTCAGTCTTCCGATTTAATCGATATTTCTCCTGGTGAGACACTTTCTGGATTAATGGTTAGAGTCACAGTTCCAGCTCTTGATTCTGAAGAAGTTCCAATGGCTGGACAGATATATTCCATTCCGATTTTGATAATTAATACCACAGATAATCTCACAATTGGGCAGTCCAATCTTAGTGTTACTATCAAACCAGTATTTCAGTTGGTCATGACTTCATCACCTTCTCGAATTGCAAGTATTCCTGGACAAACTAGGGATGTCTCATATCTAATGAAAAATGCAGGAAATGACGCGGTAATCCTCGATGTAACTTGCTCGTTGGATCCTTCTAGTTCCGGTCGTTGGTCAAATCCTGTTTGTCCCCCTACATTGGAATTAAACGTAGGCCAAGAACGTTGGATTAATCTTTCAATGACTCCAACTGATGACCGTCATTGGGATAAGGAATCAGGAACATTATCATTCGAGTTTGTGCCACGTGGAGAAGTAGGAGGAAATGCAAGTTGGACAACACCTCTAGTAATTGAAAGAGTTCAAACAGATGAACCAATCATTCTACGTGGTTCAGATGGCCCTCTATATACCTTGAATATTGATTGGATGCATGTTCCTGAATTGAGCCAAACTGGAACACTTTCTCCTTCGTCTTACTCTCTTAGGTATGTTTCTGCTGAAAGAACAGTTAACGATTCACTCTACCCAGAAACATTGTGGAGTTTTGCTATTGCTGGAGGCCCTGATCCATTGGTGCCCAATGACCTTCATTCTCTTGGTTCAGCATCCCCTTACGCACTCGACTCATTTGATCTTCTTGTAAGAATGCCCGATTCTTCTTCAATTGCTCCAGGAGATGGATGGGATTTGACATTTAATCTTGAGAATCTCGATGAAGCGGGTACTAGGCCAGGTACTACATTTATTGTTAAAATCCGACTAGATTCTTATAGCGATCCAAGAATTTCAGATATTAGTTTTAGTGACGGAACTCTTGTAGAGGGTAGCACCACTGAATTAGTAGTTAATATCTCCAATACAGGTACCGCCATATTGCCAATGTTTAGTGTGGTTACGGTTTCTTGCAGAGGCTCAGTAGATATTTTGGATAATTCTCCAAAAACTATACCTCCATTGGGCATTCAAGAGTCCATTGAAGTGAATTGGACGGTATCTGCGGACGCTCTACCTTGGTATGTTACTGAAGGAGAATTTGATTGCACATTTAATTTGATTTTATCAGATTCTGTTTACGGGAATGTACTGGAAAATGATGAACAAGTAGAGACATTATCGGTTGACACTTGGAGCCCAGGATTCCTAATATCTTTGATATCTGGAATTTTAGTCTTGATTCTTTCTTTGTTCCTTTTCCGTAGAGGATTAGATGATGATGAACGTGCTTTACATGGTTCAACATATTTGGCAATGTTGGGTTTGGCAGTTTTAGCGCGCTCATCTGTAATTCCAGAAATTGGCTTAATTTGTATTGCTTTAGCAACTCTTTGGATGTTTGTAGTTTCATGGTTGGGTGCTGGCGAAATTCAAGCTATTCATGATGATCGCAGAAAAGCATTGATTGGAGAGAGAGCCGCTTTAGGAAATCATGCAGAAGAAATTGAAAATACAAGGCGTGAAGTGGGATGGATTCTTCTTGGGGCACCTATTTTCTTTGTATTAATGATGACAATCGATCCAAGTCTTAAGGTGAATACTGATGTTAACAGCATAGGTTCTAGTATTGGATATGTTATCATTCTTGGAACAATTTGTCTTGTTCTTCTTCGATATCTTGATCGACTATATGGGCTATTGCACAACGATTTGGCTGCTTTGGATATTAGAACGGCTAGGATTAGAGGGATTCTTCAAAGTAGGACTCAAAATCGCGTTAACCCATTTGCCACTCCTCCTCCGATGCCCGAAGTATTCAATCAGGATGTAGAATCAGCAGATGATACAGGGGGCGAAGAAGAATGATGGGCAATGATCCACTTGATGACATAATGGGTTCAGGTGCCGATGCATCTTCTCGATTTGTTGATCAACTCACAATCCGTTCAGCTAGAGTAAGGCATTTTCTGTGGAATCATCGACCCTTCAAAGCAAGAGCAGATTTGAAGGAAGCAAATAGGGATGCAGAGTTTCTAGAGAAACAAGTAATTCGCTTACATCGTTCTTTGTTGGCATTAGAACAACATCTTGCTAGTCTTGATGACTTGAGTGAAGAAGAAATGAGAGCAAGAGGAATGGTTACAGATGGCCTAATTGATTTAGGGAAGGGCGAATGGGAAGCGGCTTTGGATTCATTTAGGACTGCAATACAATCTTTGAGTGATTCCGGTGGAAGAGTAAATCCATTTGTTGCAGGTCGCTTCTTCTTCACAATAGAAGCTCGCTGGCCACCTGAATTAGAACATGGACTTCTAGTGATGACAATCGAGAATATGGGAGAACATGATTTGCCTGCTATGCGCATAGCAGCGCCTGCCCCTACTGGATGGGTAGCAGAACCGAAGGCTGCTCAAATCCCTGCAATTCCTCCTCGAGGCGTAATTGAGATGGGCATTCATATTCATCCAACAGGTACGATTTCAGAAAATTTGGTTTTGTCTAAACAAGTTTCAGTAATTACTGGATATATGGTTGATATGGGAGATGTATCGGTAATGTCGAGGGTTGAGAATAGAACTGTACGCACGATTGAAGGGTTTGTTGTTGATGCTTGGCTACCTAGAGGTTTCTCGGCTAAACGAGTACCATTTGTTCAAAATATTGCACCGGGGGAAGTAGTTCATGTAGCTACTGAAATTGATGCTAGATAGTGTTTAGAAAATGCTCTCTGTGTTTGAATTTCTTACTTCTTAGGACTACTATGATATACTTCAATGGAGTGCAAAGGAACGGTGAACACCATGAATAAGAGAAACACCCCCTACATGAATGACGATAAAGCATCGATTGGTATCGGTGCAATGATTGTATTTATTGCGCTAATTTTAGTAGCAGCAGTAGCATCTACAATCATTATCAAGACCGCAGAAGAACTACAGCAGCGTGCTGAAGCAACTGGTGATGATACCCGTGATGAAATATCGGGTAAAATCCAACTTGTAATGGCCTATGTTTCGGAAGAAACTGGTGGTGGTGCGACCACAGTTGACGAAATCACTCTTGTAGTCCAGATGGCGGCTGGTTCAGACGAGACTTTGTTGACTGCTATTCAGTGGCTTATCGTTTGTGACGGCGGCGCAGGTTCAGCTGATACCAACAACGGTGTCCTAGATGACGGTGCTGGAACCATTCTAGCTGAAGATCTAGGCGGCACAGCATTGACTGATTCAAGTGTTGGTTCTGGCGAGACTTTCACAATAGTGATTGATACTTCTGGCTCCTGCACACCCGATGTTGGTGACACACAGGAACTTCGCATCGTCGTCGATGGCGGTGGCGAGACTTACGCACAGTTGGCTTACAACGATTTCGCGGCTGGAACTCTAATCGTTTGATTACTGAATTGGTGTTTCCCCTTAGGCCTTCGGGCCTTTGGGGATTTCATTGATTGGATATAGGGTGATTAGATGGATAGTAATGAGGGTCGTATGGCAGATAGGCTGGACGATGCTTCACGTGTCACTGTAGATCAAATCGATATTCCTCCTGAATATCGTCCAACTGATCTTGAGGCTTGGTTGTTCACCCCTGGTGCAACACGTGTAGGGTTCATGGGAGATGGCGGGTCAAGGCCCCCTTCCGGTGCTCCTCCTTCTTCTGGCTCCTCTTCCAGTGGTCCTCCTCCTGATGAATTACTCAAAATGCTAGCTGATCGATTTGAGAGATTAGAAGCTTCCATTGGCCATATGGAAACAAACTTGGCCCTTGGACAGGTTAGTGCAGGTCACTCTTCTCATTCTGATGTAATGCATACTGTTGGAGAAGATGGCGAAATCAAAACTATCTCCCTTGGAAATTCCGATAATGAAACAGAAGGCGTAGATGCAATTCATGCAGGCCCAGGTTTACTTGATTTGTATGAAGCTCAATCTTTGGCTCTCAATCCGTTTTTGAGGTCTAAGGATTTAGAGTTCAATGGTCCAGCAGTTGATCCAGCAAAGATTGTTGCATTAATTCTTGATAATTTATCAGGAAGTGATGCTCAATTATTTATTCAATCAGCAGCAAAAAGTGGATTCCTTAACGCATCTGAAGCAAAAACTCTCAGTGGAATCACGTCTCTTGCTCATCCTGGAGAAGGAAGTGGCAATGCAACTCTCCCGAATCGTCCTTTGTTGACTTTTGTTGCAATGGTAGAAGCATGGCGTTCGCAATCATCATCATCTCGAACATCATCGATTGCTTCCGCACCCATGGTTGATTTTGAACCGGGGGAGTGAGATGTGGGTGGTTCAGCCAGTGTTGGCGCCTTGATTGTAGGCACGGTGCTTCTTTCTATTTTTGCTAATGCAATGGTGATGTCTCTCGAGAATAGGGAACGATTTGAAAAGATTGATGATAATCAATCCAAAGATGTTGAAGTTCGAATCAATAATGCAACACTTTCGTCTACAACTCTTTATGTTAATATCACAAATGATGGTGCAGATCCAGTTTTGTTTTCTGAAATTTGGATAATATTAGATGGAGGAGATCCCTTTCCATTTTCAAACTATTATTCTTCCACTGAATATTTGTTTCCTGGTGAGACTGTTATGGGTTCTGATTCCATAACCGGAACTCCAGTACGTGCATTTGTTTCATCTTACGGACATAGTTCAGGAGCAACAATTCAGTAGGTGAAGAAATGGCAGATGGGGGCGCTTCTGATATGATTATGTTAGTTTCAAGTCTCATTGTAGCGGGCATCGTATCTGCAGTCCTCATTCAAGCATGGGCGGGAGTTTCGATGTCTTTGAATGATGGTGCAGACCAAATCGAAGCAAACGAAAAAACGGATGCAACTTTAATTAGTGATCCAATGAATATTGATTGGAACCCAACTACTAATCAGACAATGATTACAATTCAAAATACAGGTGATTATACATTGAATATCTCAGATACGGTTATTCTTCTAAATGGTTCTCCCATGAATGTGACTCAAAGAGGGGTGATTCCCTCTATTTGGCTTCCAGGTTCAATTGTGAATTTCACTGTTCAAGGTAACATTTCTCTTTCATCAAATGATGAGGTGTATCTGAATATAGTTGTTTTATCAGATAATTTGAATCCTGCAAGAGGAGTGTACTCATTTACAGAGGTGATTCGAATTGTCTGAAGATTCATTTCCGTTTGGTTTAGAACAAGACAGTCTAGCCAACAGTCTTGGTGCAGCAATTCCTAATCGTTCTCTAATGATTGTCGAAGGTGAAATAGGTGGTGGAAAAAGTCTAATTGCTCAACGTCTTGCATTTGGTCTTGTTGAAAATGGAACAAAAGTTGCATTGGTTACTACCGAATTAACGACTAGAGGGTGGCTTGAACAAGTTGCCAGCATTGGTTATGGGATGTCAGATTATATCGATAATGGTCAATTTTTACTCATGTCGAGATTCGGTGTACTTACAGATGAAGTAGAAGTAGAAATTACAATCGACGATTTACTTTCTAATGATGGACTTAGAGCAGCCGATTTCATAATTATTGATCGTGCATCTCAATTGATTCCTAATGATACAAATCCAGCATCTCTTCTTTCGGCAATTCGTAGATTTACTGCCGAAGGTCGAACTCTAATGTTATGTTTTGACTCAGAGGAAGTTGAACCTGCTTTACTTCGAGAAATTAAAGGATCAGCAGAAGTGGTTCTAGGTTTGCTTTCTAATACCCAAGGAGGACAATTAAATCGTACATTAGCAGTTACTCGTTTCCTTCGAGCTGCCGGTCCTGTACAAGCTAGAATTGGATGGAGAGTAGAACCTAGTATGGGTTTCATTGTCGATATTACTGCGGTCAGTTGAGGTGTAAATCGTGGAAGAAAATGAGAGTTTTGAGATTGCCAAAGGGGATCTTGACGGGTTAATGGCTCGATATTCTCACGTACGTAGATGGGTAGAGGATTTTGAAGCCCAACATGGAACTCGCCCTTATTTCTATGGACCTTTAGATCGAGGTGCTAAGAGTATTGAACCGAGAAATTTGATTTATTCTTTAAAACCTCCATTATTCGCCCATATTTACAAGCCACCCGATGATGATGAACAGGGAGCAGGTACTACTTTGTGGTTCGGTATTGAACCCGTTTTGAATGAAGAAGAAGAGGTCATTCGTCAAGAAATAGTTGACAGATTATTACGTGATGCGCCAAGTGCTCCTTCATTTACTTCTGATTCTGAATTTGAAGGGATTCTTGAAGGAATGATTGAACGTATGACTACTACTAGTTCTAGTGTGATTCAAGCAGATAGTGTCATAGGTCCTGCTATGGAATTTCTCGGATTAGGAGAATCCTCAATTTCTGTAAATGAAGAGCAGTTAGAACGGCTGAAATATATCATTATTCGAGATTTAGTTAAATCGGGTCCATTAGAGGCATTACTCTCAGACGAGCAACTTGAAGACATACATTCTGTAGGTTTAAGATACATCAATATGGATCACAAGGTTTTCGGGATGGTAACCTCCAATATTCGTTTTAGGGATAGAGAAGTTCTAGCAAGGTATCTCCGTTCAATGTCTGAGAGAATTGGACGTCCAGTATCCGATAGTAAACCGATTATTGATGGAGCATTATTGGACGGTTCAAGAATTAATATCATTTTCAGCGATGATGTTTCGATGTTAGGTCCCTCTTTTACGATTCGAAAGTTCGCTGAAGAGACTATCTCTGTTATTCAATTGATAAAGTGGGGGACCATGTCAGCACAACAAGCAGCATATATCTGGTTAGGTCTAGAAAATGGCATGTCTCTACTTGTATCTGGAGAAACTGCATCAGGAAAAACAACAACCTTGAATGCAATTTTACCTTTCATCGATCACAATGTAAAGATATATTCTGCTGAAGATACTCCTGAAGTAAAGGTTCGTCATAGATTGTGGCAGAGATTGGTTACTCGAGATTCTAAAAATGAAGATTCAAGAGTAGAAATGTTCGATTTGTTGAAGGCTGCTCTTCGTTCTAGGCCCCGATATATCATAATTGGAGAAATTCGTGGTGTTGAAGGAGCTACCGCATTCCAAGCAATGCAGACTGGGCACCCTGTAATTGCAACCTTCCACGCATCATCTATTGTCAAAATGATTCAGAGATTTACTGGGGATCCAATCAATGTTCCAGCTCGATTTTTCGATAACCTCAATTTTGCAATTTTCCAAGAGGTGGTTGAGGCTCCAGGAGGTGGAATTGCTCGTAGAATTACTGGAATCGATGAAGTAATTGGTTACAATAAACACGCTGATGGAATTTTAACACGAGGAATGTTTGAATGGGATCCAGTGATTGACAAGCATTACTTTAGAGGAATGTTCCAATCTCATTTAATGGAAAATAAAATGGCTCCAATGATGGGATTCGCGAATAAACGTGATATTTACGATGAAATGGAGAGAAGAACAGAGGCAATTCAGAGAATGGCTGATCGAGATTTAACACATTATGATGATGTCTTCGATATTTTGGACATTTATTATCAACAAGGATGGGAGCAGTTTTCTTCCGCCATAGACACCTGGGTAGGGGTGAATCATTAGTAGGTTGAGGGGACGGACATATGGAGCGTCTCCCTACATGGCAAATTGCAATTCGCCGATTGGGAATGCCAATTAGTGAATATGCTCTGAAAGTGGTTCTACCTGCATCGATTATTGGATTACTTGTAGGTGCAATAATTTTCTATATTTCATCAGGATTATTTACTGGAGCATCTGGATTAATTCTTGCTTTACTTTTTCCACTCTTGACTGGCGGAGCCGCAGCAGTATGGCCGTTAATTCAAACGCAACGTCTTGCTATAGCAATTGAGCGTGAAATGCACATGTTCATCACTCGAATGGGAATTTTATCTTTAGGTGATGCAGGTGCTCAATCTATGTTTGATATTCTAAAGCAAATGGGAGATTATGGTGCTTTAGCAGATGAGGTTCAAGCAATTGAAACTCTTGTAGATCGGTGGCATACCAACTTGCCAGAAGCAGCCAGAATAGTCGGTAGACAAAGTCCTTCACCGATATGGGGTGATTTTCTCGATAGAATGGCATTTTCTGTAGAAGCAGGTCAACCATTAGAAGATTTCATGCGTTCTGAGCAGGATACATTCCAAGAGGAATTCAATACCCTATATGATACTAGATTAGAAGCCGTCGACACACTTCGAGAAATTTATATTTCACTAACTACAACTGGAATGTTCTTACTTGTGGTTTCAGGTATACATCTTGTATTGTTTATGACTGGTACTTTAGAGGATGATCCATGGACTGTAATGGTTAGGATCCGATGGATTCTTCTTGCAGCATTAATTTACACATTACTACAATTGTTTGGCTTAATTTCGTTTATGGTTTTGATTCCGGATGATGATTTGTTTTCTCGAAATGATATGGCTACGAATTACAAAATTAAAATGCGGAGAGCATGGGTTTTGGCTACTATCATAGGTGTTTCAATAATTTTGATTACATTATTTTCAAGTATTTTAGTCGACTTTACTTTCATTCTGGATAATTGGGACAAATATGGTTTGTTGGCGGTCGCAGTAATTGTTACGCCATTTGCAGTTCCTGCATATTTAGTTGGCAGAGAGGAAAGTTCCGTTCGCCGTAGAGATGAATCATATCCTGGTTTTATTCGTGCTCTAGGTGGTACTGCTCAAGCACGTTCTTCTGAGCCAAGTGCAACTGTTCGTGCCCTAAAGGGGATTGACTTTGGTGCTTTGAATGAGTCTATCGATCAATTAGAACGTAGACTTTCAATGAGGATTGACAGTGATCATTCATGGGATTGGTTTGCTGCTGATGCAAATTCAATGATGGTTTCTAGATTTATTAGAATCTATCTTGAGGGGGCACAAACTAGTGGAGAACCAGCAGGAGTAGCTGAATTGGTTTCAAAGAATACCACGAATCTTCTTTCTCTAAGAAGGAGAAGAGCTCTTTCTTCAGGAACCATGCAAGGAGTTGCTTTTGGGGTTCTAGTTGCAATGATAACTAGTCTCAACATTACGATATCAATTGTTCAAGGTCTCGGTTCTTCGATTAGTGGAGTTGCACAAGGAATGGTACAAACCGATGTTGCAGGTATTCCTGAATTATCTGGAGGATTTGGATTACCAGTTTTAGATGATAGTACAGTGGTTGAAGAGAATATATTCCTCTTCAAAATTCTAGTTTCGATTCTAGTGATGATGATGATAATGATTCTAGGATTAATTTCTGCTAGAATTAGAGGAGGAGGTATTGCCCTATCCATTGGTCAGATGATTACGATGTTATGGGTTGCAGGATTTACTAGTTTCTTGACCGCAGTGCTTTTGGATGCCTCAATCGGACTATTCATTAGTGGTTAGAAATAAAAAATAATAATTCAAAATTTGTAAATTGATTTTTTCCGTGACATGCACTATGATTCAGAATCAATGATTTTGACTCTCATGCTTACAATGTTTGAAATTGTAGAAATTTTCAAATTCATTTATGGTTGACATAAACCGAGCGTTTATTGCATCATCTATTGTTTTGAATATTCTTCTTGCAATAGTTCTCTACACAGTCATTTCAAGTGAAGAACCATCTAATCCGGAAATAATATTTTTTGAGCGTTCTGAAGAAAATAAAATTGAATTTGATCGTGATGAGGTAGTTCGTGTTGCTACTTTCAATATTCGAACATTTGGAGTTACTAAGATGGGTAAACCTGAAGTTGTATCGGAATTAGTCCAAATTTTCGATCGATATGACATGGTAACAGTTCAAGAAATAAAAGATATCAATCAAGAAGTACCATACAGGTTTTTGGATGAATTAAAAAATGAATCATCAGAAGATTGGGAAATGTTGTTGTCAGAACGTAGTGGGCAACAAGAGGACGATATTGGTGGCCAGGAGCAATATGCCGTATTCTATCGAAACACTGCAGTCGTTCCATCTGATGATTATATGTTGTACAATGATTCTGAATTAGACGAATTTTATAGAGAGCCATTCTTGACAGAATTCACTGTGTTAACCAAGAATGGTCAAATTTCTAATTTGACATTTCTCATGATTTCAATTCATACTTCACCAGAAGTAACAGTAGAAGAACTGCAATCATTATCTAATCTGACTATGAGTTTTCCAGAATCTAAGAGATTGATTATCTTAGGGGATATGAATGCGGATTGTAACTACGCGTCACTTAATGAGTTAGATTCACTTAAGATACGTAATTCAAATTTTACATGGATTGTACCCGATGATGCTGATACTACATTTTCTTCAACTAGGTGTGCTTATGATCGTATAATTCTCGATGAACAAATTTCTAGTTCTTACACTGGATGGTGGGGAATAGATCGAGAAATGAGTAATTCGAACGTATCCGATCATTTTCCTATATGGTTCGAACTTCTTCGTCCATCCTCGACTCTAAATTAGTCCATTTAATTCGGACAAATGGCTGGAACATTGACTTTACGATTTTCGTTCTTCTCGTTTACGTTTTTTTGTTGCGGCCCAAGAACAAATTAAACTATTGTTAAGTTCATGGAACCTTGCAGGACAGTGTTCTCGGCCAAAGAATATGATTTGTAGATGTCTTGAATTCCAAGTTTCCTTAGGAAATACTGCTTTCAAATCGCTTTCAGTTTTCTCAACACTTTTTCCATTACTTAAGCCCCATCTGGCGGCTAGTCTATGGATATGAGTGTCAACAGGGAATGCCGGAATACCAAATGCTTGTGCCATAACAACACTTGCTGTTTTATGTCCAACTCCTGCTAAAGATTCCAAAAATTCCCATTCAGGTATTACTTCTCCACCATTGGAAATAATTTGTTCAGCCATTTTTTTGAGATTTTTAGCCTTTGTAGGAGCAAGGCCTATTTCACGGATAATTTCCTTTATTTCTTCAACTTCTAGTGAAGCCATAGCATGCGGATTAGGTGCAACAGAGAAAAGTGCAGGAGTGACTTCATTCACCTTTTTGTCAGTTGTTTGCGCTGACAACATTACTGCCACGAGTAGGGTATATGGATCATTGTGTTCCAAAGGAATAGGTGTTTGTGGATATAAATCGTCAAGAATCTCTCCAATTTTTTTAGCCTTTTCAATTCGTTTCATTATTTTCCTTCCATCATTCTTTCTTCAATTACACTACCAGGTAGACAATTCAAAACATCCTGTTCTTCTAGCCAACCTTTTCTGGCCATTTGAACTCCAAACCACACATCTTTCAGACCCTTTTTAAAGTGCGCGTCAGGGTTGATTACAATGGGAACTCCTTGAGATTTTGCAAATTTACACAGTCTCCAATCTAAGTCTAATCTGTAAGGACTTGCATTGATTTCACAAGCTTTCAATACACCATCTGAATTTAGTTCACCCATTCTCCGTAGAACTGCATGCATGTCCAATGGAAAACCTTCTCTGCCACCAATTATTCGCCCAGTAGGATGCCCCAAAATTGTAAATGTAGGGTCTTCAATTGCTTTGATTAAGATTTCAGTATTTTCAATTTCATCTCGATTTCTCCATGAACGAATAGCGTGTACGCTTCCTACTACGTGTGAAAATTCTCGTCTAATGCTATCTGGGTAATCCAATTTTCCATCTGCCAAAATATCACATTCGGAACCATGTAGGATACGAAAATCAGTTCCCTCAGTTGACCATTTATCATTCATCTCTCTAATTTCATTTCCTTGTTTTTTGACTAAATGTTGGGGAACTCCAATACTTCTTCCTCCAATATTCAGAACTTCAGAATGATCTGCAATCCCCAGATATTCCCAACCTAGAGCCATTGCTGCTTCTGCCATTTCACTTAATGATGCGGAACCATCTGATGCAGTAGTGTGGTTATGTAGTGCTCCTTTGACTTGATATGGCTCAATTAATGATGGGAGATTATCAGATAAAGCGGCTTCAATCTCTCCCATATCCTCTCTCATTTCTGGGGGGACCCATTTCATTTGGAGGTGTTCATAAATTTCCGTTTCATCCATTGCCGGCATTCCATTAGCTGCTGCTTCGAGTCCTTTTGCGTCTCCCAGACCATCAAGAGGAAATAATCCAAATTCATTGAGTCTTAATCCCATGTCTAATGCTCTTTGTCGCATTCGAACATTGTGCTCTTTGCTTCCAGTGAAATATGCCATTGTGTATGCGAAAACATGAGGAGGAACTAGCCTCACTTGAGCATCGATAGTTGAATTGGATTCCAATTCTTCCCAAGCTTCTCCTCCAAGTGCGGCTAGTACTCCTTCATCTATTGTAGAATTAGAGAAAGCCTCTTCAAAGATTGTAGATTCTAGGATTAGACTAATTTTTGAATCTCCTGCTCCTTTAATCTCGGCTATACCTGGAATAGATAGAATTGCATCGGTGACTTTTTCAATATCTTCATTTTCAACAGCTGCGACAATATCGAGGTCTCCAATTGACTCTTTTCTTCTTCTTGCTGAACCTGCAAGTTGAGCTCTTTGGACTCCTGAAATAGAAGAAATTCTTCTTTCAAATGCCTCTCCATAAAGTAGACCGATGTCTAGCCGTCTTCTTCCAGTAAATCTGGCAAGTAAATCAATTCCTTCAAGTATTCTTTCCTCCATCTTTTTACCCATTCTAGGTAAATTTGCTAGAGCACCTTCTTCTGCTGCTGATCTCAGTTCTGCAATACTCTCTATCCCTAGTTCATCATGGAATTGTTTTATTCTCTTGGGGCCAAGCCCAGGAACTCCTAACATTTCGATTAACCCCTTAGGGACTTTTTGATATAGAGAATCTAAATCTCCCCACGTACCCTCATTCATTGCTTCATCTATCAGCCCTGCAATTCCTTTGCCAATTCCTTTGATTTCAATTAAGGTGCCTTCTTGGACAGTTTCCCATAAATTGTCTTCGTGAGAAGAAAGACTTCTAGATGCATTTTCATATGCTCGAACTCTAAATGGATTTGCACCATCTAATTGTAACAGTGTACCTACTTGTTCTAGAACTGAAATGATTTGATTTTTTGTAAAGAAAGGCGGCTCACTTCTTCGCGATCGTGGGATGACCCAACCGTGCACGCTCACCATGCACTTGGTTATTCACTGGGGGTTTTGAAACATATCTTTCACTCAAAATCAAAGACCGACTAGAAGTAGAGTGGATTGGGGAGAGCATGTTAGAGTTATTCGAATCTATACTTTCATGGTCCTGTGGCCTAGTGATAGTAATTTGGATTTCAATAGGAACCCTAGCTCGCTCCCAAAAAATTGAACGGATTTCTCACAATGTCATGTCTTTTTTGTGCATGGTTACTGCCATTGGACTTGTTTTATTTCATTTCTTAGGGGGTACATTTTGGGGATCACCTCCGTTAGCTAACTTTCTTGCATTAGTACTCGTATTAATGGGTATAGTTAGTCAAATTATTCCAATTAATGGTGAAGAAATTCAAGGGGAACCCAATCCTCATCATCTGATGAAATTACGTAGAGAAAGGGAGGGTGAAGAGTGATTATCCGCTACTCTCTGCTTCACTTTCTAATTTCTCATCAATAAATTGACGCATATATTCTGGCAATTCGCCGTTTTGGAAAATTACATCGTTGACTACATCTAATTGCATTAAAGAATAGTAAATTTGCATTGCAGTCATTGGTGTTGACCCACATCCTGTACATCCGCCTTCTAATGAGATCATAATAATGCCATCAGTGGTATCTACCACATTTACTACTCCGTCATGTGCATCCAATACAGCCTGTACGGGCCCCACAGAATCTAGAATGAGTTGCTTGTCAACCACATCATTCCCATTGTGTACTACTCTATCAATCAACTGATTAAAATCGCGATTTTTTGCATTGATGGCGATTAACTAAACTATGTGAAAAAGGTCAAACCAGTAATTCAAATCGGTCTCTATTAAATATAGGTCGATTTTCGCGTTGATGAAATAGGTGAAAAAAATGAGTGCATTTACCCCAGAAGAATTGGCTCAAATAGGCGTTGCATTGGCTGTTTTCGGATTGATTACTGCCTTTGTCCTTTATCGACGGAATGATTCTATCGTAATTGATAATGAAACAGTATCTGACATTACTAATCAGATTCAGAAAGGAGCTATGGCGTTCCTATACGCTGAATACAGGTATCTTTCAGTATTCGTTTTAGTCGTAGCAGGCCTACTCATGGCAGGTGGACAAATTAACTCAGATTTGGGTATGGAAACCGCACTTGCATTCTTAATTGGTGCCTTTACTTCGGTAATGGCAGGATATTCTGGAATGCGTAGTGCAACTTCTGCTAATGGTAGAACCGCTATGGCTGCTAAAAATGGAGGTCAACCAGAAGCATTGCTTGTATCGTTCAATGGTGGAGCAGTCATGGGACTTGCCGTAGGGGGGCTCGGTCTTCTAGGGGTTTCTTCCATGTATCTATGGCTCGGTCAAGATTTCAGTACAGTTGGATCGATTGCAGGTTTTGGAATGGGTGCATCTAGTATCGCTCTATTCGCTCGTGTGGGTGGTGGAATTTACACAAAAGCAGCAGATGTAGGTGCTGATTTGGTAGGTAAGGTTGAAGCAGGGATTCCAGAAGATGACCCTCGAAATCCAGGAGTTATTGCAGATAATGTAGGAGATAACGTTGGCGATGTAGCAGGAATGGGAGCAGATATCTTTGAGTCATTTGTTGGTTCAATAATTGCGTCTATGGTGATTGCAGCAGCTGCAGG
>PAOZ01000038.1 GCA_002708695.1 Methanobacteriota archaeon
AAGATGATCGATACGATATGGGTGATGATGGTGATGGCGTACCTGATTCTATTGATGCCTTCCCATTTAATTCCACAGAATCGTTAGATACAGATGGTGATGGAATAGGTGATAATCGAGATAACGATGATGATAATGATGGTTTTATTGATTTGCTCGATAGTCGTCCAAAGATTGCAGGGCAAAATGATGAAATTGAAATTTCTCCGTCTGATTCTCAATTAGATAATGGAGGGTCATTGACCATAGGACCAACGTTTTTGTTCCTTCTGGTATTACTTTCCTCATTAGCTACGTTTGGTTTTTCTCTTTATAGGAAAAAGAAGAATTTGATTATTGAAAATGAAAAGTTAGGTGAAGTAAAATGAATCGTAATGACATATTAGATATAGATTTGAGAAGTATATTTAGTCCAAAGGTTTGGATAGTAATTGTAGCAATTCCTCATACATTGTTCCTTGTTCTTGTTCCTATATTACAATCAGAAATTGGATCAGTTGAATTTCAAAATTCTACATTTGCTCTTTTGAATACAATTTATCTTGCATCAATTTATTTCTTAACTTCGGGCAAAACTCAATCTCGAATGGTTGCAATTTTTGGAGGTTCTGTTTTCCTTTGGATATTGATTAATGCTATGATTACCGAAGGTTCAGATTTTGGAATTAGTGCTCAACTGACACCTCCGTTTATTTACAAATTTTCATTTAGCATAGAACTTGCACCACCTCTACTTCTCTGGGGTTTACTTTCTTTAAGCGGAGTTCTTCATTGGAATGAAGAAATATTAGATTCAGAATCTATTGAAAATTTGGAATTAACTGAATTGTAATCGGCAAAGGAGGCGTTTAGATGGCAGATGATGAAGCATACTTTGCTGATTTAATTCGACAGGGTTATTCTGTTCAAGATGCCATAGAACATACAAGGACTTATTTTCCTGATTTCAACATCGGAACCCCAGAAAAACCGCAGTCAAATAGCCAACCGAGTGTCGAGTCAATTGCTGCCGCTGTTGCACAGATTTTAGACAAGGAATCATCTGGTGATTTACAATCTATTGATGTTTCAAGAGAAAAGAAAGCAGATAGTGATGAATCAAAGATGTCAGCCATTTTGTCATACGGGGAAGCTATTTTCCATTTGTTGTATGAACGACTTTCTGAAAAAAGAGTAATGATTTCCGCAGCAACAATTGTGGGAATTATTCTGCTAAGTACTATTGCGCTTAGTATTCCTAAGACTATGGATCCAATTATTGGAACTTGGGAAAAGGCAGATGGTCAAGAATTTACATTTTTAGAAGATTCATCGTACTTGGATGAGATGGAAGGTGACTCTACATGGACATTAAATGGGAGTAATCTTGTGATTTCAACATCTACTGTTTGGAAGAATTCAGATGGCTCTAATTCTAATGTATTGATTACTCAAGAGTTAAGGATTCAGATATCCGATGATTCTCTAGCACTTTGGATGAAATGGGATTCGATAATTGTCAATTCAGATTCTGAAGAGGTTCCAGATGATTGTGTTCTTTTATTGAAAAAAACTGCACTTGATTCTGATACTTCATTTGTTCAACTTTCCAATCAATACTCTGATGATAAACCTACATGGTGCTAGAAATTAATCTTGGAGACGGTATACATCGATTTGTCCTTCAATGAAGTAATGACTTTCAGAAAGTTCGTAACTTGCATTTAGAACAAAAGATAAATCCTCATATCCCCACATGTTCTTTTTATGTCCTCTAATATGTATGACTTCACTTGGTTCATCATCAAGAATTGTAATTACTTGTCCGATGATTACGTCACCCCACCTAGTATGTGTATCAATTTCCACATCACTTCCCATTCGATCAAGGTAAAGATCCCAATACCTAGCATATGGTTGACTGATTATGAATACATCATCTTGATCTCCATCAACATTTTCATCTAACCAGATACTCATTCCTTTGAAATCAGACCGTCCTTGTTGCTCATAATATTCGAATTCGTATACTAGCCAGTAGCCACTATTAAGAATAAAAAGAGTAGACAAAAATATGGCAATATTCTTTCCAACATTTAGATCAAATTCTTTATTGAATCGTCTAAAAAATTCTAATCCTAAATCAATTACTCTTGAGATAGAAATGCCAAATAGGATATACCATGCAGGCATGGAGAAAACAAAATATCGTGAAACCCAAAGATTTCGCACTAGAATAGAATAGAGAACTACAACTATCATACTACCTGCTCCTACTGCCCAAATGAACCATTCAGTTTCTTCCTGTAGTTGCTTTTTTTTACTGAATTTCCGATATAAGAATAGAATTAATGGTGTTAGTAACACAAAATACCACATTGCTTCGGCTAAATCTGTAATGCCTCCTCCTCTGATATCAAAAGCCACAAAGTAATCAAAAAGTGTGACGACAGGTCTTCTTGGAGTATCATTGATCCACATACTATGTCCAGTATTCCCAGAATCATATCTGATTTTTTCAAGCATAAAAAATGCTAATGCTGCCAAAGAAAAACTAATCTGAAGACGTTGTCCTGAATCAGATTTCAGATAGTTTCCTAGGTTTTGAATTTTGGATAACTGTTTATTGAATTTTGTTCGGAAAAATGTAATCATTCGAATAATAAAATCGGCAAGTAATCCAAGAACGACTGCCAATCCTGCTACATAATGTACCAAGAAAACAAACGAAAGCAATGCTGTACAGATTATCATTTCAAAGACATTCAATCGTCTTTGAGAACGAATTAGAATCAATGCAATCCAAAGGAAAGTAGTAGTGAACATATAGGGTCTAAATTCTTGGCTGTAAAGAATGGCTAGATGGGAAATAGAAATCATACTAGCTGAAATAATTCCAGATTTTTCATCATGATGCCTTCGACAAAATTCTGCAACTATGAAAACTAGGATGATTCCTGTAATCGCACTGATTGAACGCAAGGCAAAATCTGAATCTCCAACAACTGATTTCCAGAAATACATGAGCCATGTTCCCATTCCAACCATTGACAACCAATTGCTCATCGCCCCTTCCCATGAATCTCCATTTATGGCCCATAGTGAGGTTAATTCATCTAGCCAAAATGATTCAGTATCTAAGCCATAGAATCTCATTATGCCTGAAAAAAGGAGTATTATTCCTATAGTGCAATAATATAATCTACTTGGGGCCGAAATTTGCTCGGCTAGATTGCTCGATTGTCCCATTTCAAATCCTTCCAAATATTCCCGAATCTTGAATCATCTGATTAAATCATTGGCGCATGTTACTGTTTCTCGTCCCCTACATCCTCTTTATTTCGCCACATAAAATTAATTTTTGGTATTTTTAGGGCGCCCTAAAAATCCAACAAATGCTTATATTCTATACACTCGCCGGACAGATTAGGCGCCCCTAAAGCGCGAGGAAGTAATGAACATGAAAATGAAGACAGTACAAGGAATGACATTGATTTTGCTGATGCTAATGGCGGCTTTTGCAGGATGTCTCGGAGACGATACATCTGACGACTCTAGCAGTTCAACCGCTACAAGTGATAGTAGTTCTAGCACTACTAGTGATACTAGCGACAGCAGCGACAGCAGCGACAGCAGCGACACTAGTTCTAGTGATGGCAGCGACAGCAGCGACAGCAGCGACAGCAGTGATTCATCATCCAGTGGTGGATCGGCTGTTAGCACAATGGATGCTGAGGATGGTGGTTACACCTATGCATCCAACGTAGACAATCACCGATCTCTTATGGCAGACATGTGTGACATAAAGACTCATGCAGCTGCTGGCGAGTGGACTGCTGCTAAGGGCATCTACCAAAACGGTAAGAACGCACCTAAGAGCGATGGTTCCTACAGAACTCTTGCAGGTTTCGCAGCTGCTTCAGGTAAGAATCACAATTACGATACCTACTACGGAATGGACGGTTCAGTCGATGCACACATCATGGCTGCTCTTGACGGAACAGGCGATTTCGAAGGCACTTCTGATACAGTAAGATACCAGGGTGTTGCAAAGCTAACTGCTAACATGGCAATGGTCGCTTACACTATTCACGAACTGAACACTGCAGTCGGAAAGGCAGATGCAGGAAACGTGGACAATGATACTGGCGCTCCTCACAACTGGGACGAAGGATGGGCATTCTTCCACGGTCCAGATGAGAACGTCAATTGTGGACCTGTAGCAACTCTGAACAAGAGAGCAAACGACTTCGGAACTAACAATGCTGAAGGTGTCGCTAACACAACAGCAGACATCTTGGCTGCAATGAATGGCGGCCTAGCTGCACTACAAGCTTCTGATGCTGATGGATACAACGCAGCAACAAACGAAGTAGTAAGAAATGTGATTATCGCTTATTCTCAGGCTATTTTGAAGTACACTTACAAGATGGATTCCTCTTCTGATGCTGCTAAGTATCAGGCAGAAGGATATGCATTCTGGAAGACTATTGAAGCATATGCTGCTGATGGCACTGATGCTTGTTACAACAACAAGACTCACACAATGTCATACGTTGGAAATGCAGCAGATGGTACTGTTTGCGATAACTTCCAATGGTACGAGAACTTCGACATGGGTGGTGGAATGATGTACACTGGATGTTACAACATGGTAAGTCACACTGAAGCAAACATGGCTGTTGGAGCAATGGGTGCACAAATGGACGAAACTAACTGTAACGAAGGATTTGGAGCTGTTGGATCAACAGGTATGCCAATGTACTACGATAACTATGGAGCATCTAAAATTAATGAGATACTCAATTTGACAGATAGTTCGCAACAGGGCACATCTCATGATGTATCTGTTTACTTAGCACCTGTCTGGGCTCATTACGGAATTACTGCTGATGACATCGGATCTTACTCCTGATTATCAGGTAGTAAGTGAAACCCCTGAAAAGGAGTGGTAGATATGGCACAAGGTATTGTTTCTAGGCCTACACAGGCATTGTTGCTATCTTTCTTGATGGTAACACTGGCTTTTGCTGGTTGTCTTGGAGGCGAATCATCGGATGATTCATCTTCATCGGATGATTCAACAGTAACCTATGAACAGATTGACAATCTTGTGATTGCATATGAAGTTCGAGAAACGTACACGAATATCGATGATAATCCTCAACGTTTCGCAGATTATCTTTCTGAGAAACTTAATGCCCCTGTGTCCATCTACCCTGTATCCTCAGAAGGAGCATCCATAGAAGCACTTCGATTTGGACACGCAGATATTGCCTTCATGGACGGAGGTTCTGCTTGGGTAGGATGGCAACAGTACGACTTAGGAGTACTAGCTTCGGAAACAAAACCCGACGGTAGAACATGGTACGGTGCTAGGGCAGTGGTTCACGCAGACAGCGACATTGCAGCGGCTCACTTGGATTCGGACTTGTACACGGATCCATTTTCACTATTCCAGGGCAAGACTTCTTGCCATACTGGTTGGTTAAAATCCGCAGGAATGTTACTTCCAATGGGTTACTTGATTGGAAACGGTTACGCTAACGTAATTGGTGATCCTAATACCGTAGAATCGATGAGAGCAACTATCTATAATTTCTTTAATGAGAATGCATCAATACCTGAAGTCGGCGATACCTACTACAGTTACAAGGGTGCACTGAAGTGCCTATCCGAGAATAGAGGAGACATTGCTTTTGTTGCAGATACTACTTTGGATTACTACTGTGTAGACAGAGTAGATGACAATTCATGGTGCCTTGATGAATCAGAATATGTAGAACTTCAATTGTTTGGAAGAGCACCTGGTCATCCTGTGATGTACAATCCTGCGGAGATGAGTGATGGAAAAGCGGATGCGGTTCGAGCAGCACTGGTTGCAATGGAAGATGATGAAGAAGGAGAAGATATCCTAGACGACATCATTAACTCGCCCAGAGGAATTGTGGATGTTGGGACAACAGAAGATCATCTTGGAACTTATTCTGCTGCAATTAGGAATATACCTGGAATTCAAGCATACTATGGCGGAAAATATGATGTAAATACTTCTGCAATTCCTACAAAAGATCCGATAATCATAGCGTATGAAGTTCGAGATACATACGAGAATATTGATTCGAACCCCCAAATTTTAGCAGACAGATTAGCCCACAAGCTTGGAGTCTCAGTTGAGTTATATGATGTCTCTTCTGAAGGAGCAATAATAGAAGCCCTTCGATTTGGACATGCAGATATTGGATTCATGGATGGAGGAGCCGCTTGGGTCGGATGGAAGGAATATGGATTAGCAGCTCTTGCTGCTGATTTGAAGCCAGATGGACGATCATGGTATGGCGCTCAAGCATATGTTCGAGCGGATAGTGATATTGCTGCAGCATATCTTGATGATGATGATCAAACCGACCCCTATGAGTTGTTTAGAGGACAAACATCCTGCCACACTGGTTGGTTGAAATCTGCTGGAATGTTACTTCCTATGGGTTATTTGATTGGAAATGGATATGCAGAAGTAGTGGGAGACCCTGATGACGTAAGTGCATTGAGGGACACCATCTACAATTTCTTCAATGAAGATGCATCGATTCCTGAATCTGGTGATTTATACTACAGTTACGAAGGTGCTCTCCGATGTTTGTCAGAAGGACGAGGTGACATTGCTTTTATTGCAGATTCCACCTATGATTTCTATTGTGTTGATAGGAATAGAAATTGGTGCCTTGAAGATGAAAATGGAAATTCTGGTTATGTGGCATTACCTCTATTCGGAAAAGCTCCAAGTCATCCTGTAATGTACAATCCAGATAATATGGACATGAATACTAGGGCCGCATTACTTACTGCTCTAATGGATATGAATGGAGAAACCTGGGTTGACGAAGGAGCTGGTTATTGTTACAACGAAATCACTCGTGATGTTGAACGCGATTTAGCAAGGAATATGTGCGGTGATTCTGTACTTGATGAGGTGTTGAATACTGGTGGATTGATTGCAGTAAATACTCAGGAGCATATGGGCAGTTATTCTGATTCGATTTCTAATGTCCCTGGGATTTCAAGTTACTTTGGAGATAAATACGACATTTAATTTTGATTTGAGGCGGTCAAGGAGGGTATGATTCGCACCCATACCCTCCTTGGGCTGCCAACTATATCGAGGTTGTAATGATGTTTCCTCGAAATTTTATTGTCACAATATTATTTGTTTCAGTTGCACTTTCTCCTTTGATTGTACAGGCAGAAGGTGAAAATGTATCATACACACTTTCAGGAAATGTATACGATCAAAATGGGAATATTGCTGATTCTACTTCGATTAAAGTTGACTCTATGAGTTCTGTTTGGTCTAATTTATCAGATGGAAGTTACGAGTTCACAGGTATCTCCCCAGGAGAACATACTGTTCGAGCCTATTTCATGAACAATGGCCATACTGTGGTTTATCGAAAGATGTTTTTCTCAGGAGATATGCAATTAGATTGGCATGTAGGAAAGAGTTGGGCAACTGCTGAAATGTTTGACGATCAAGGCGAAAGAGTAGATAATTCGGCTCTTTCAACAATTCAGTTATTGGAATTAGAAGAAAGCCACATTTTGGATGATGGTAGGACTGAATTTGGTTTACTTAATCTTGGAGATTATTACACATTAATAGGCGAATATGGTGAAATTGATGGATCAACTCAATATGTTCATTTCAAACTTGAACCAGGTTCTGCAACAACACCTTCAGTAAATGATTTTGATTTTCACCATGGTATGAATAGTCGTTATGGTTTCATCACAGATAATTTTGGTAATCCTTTGACGGATGTAGTTGTTAGTAATGGGGAACAAAGCGTAGTCACAAATACTGAAGGATTCTACCTTCTTCAGAATTTACCAGTTGGTTTGGAGCAGAATTATACCTTTACTCAAGGAACTCAACAAGTAATTGATCCATTTTCAGATATAGTTCAAGATGGCCCAGGATGGTTGAATTTCACATCAAATGTTGAGGTAGAAATGCCAGGTAATGTGACGTTTGTCACTCAAATGCAGACGATTACTTCGAATCAATTTGAAATTAAATGGGATGGTGGCGAATATACTGATTTCTATTCACTATATCAGGGAGAAGTAGATGAAGAAAATCTAATTTATCGAGGATATGCCGAATCATTCATTTACAATCCTGAAGATTCAGGAACGATTGAATTCCGAATAGTTGCGAATAATTCCAATGGTTCTACTGAAAATTTACAGCCATTACTCTTGATTGTTCTTCTAGATGGATCTAATCAGGAATTATGGTCACCTGGAATGAGTTGGAATTATTCGGTTCTTCATACTCCAGAATATCACCAAAATAAAACATATACAGTGATAGGATCAGAGGTTATTACAGATGCATTTAATCGTGAACAAGATACCTTCCTCCTCAGAGTTTCAGATGAAAATTATGAAGAAGGTGAGAAAGCATATCGTTGGGTTGATTCCCAGAATCTTCTGAATGTCAAGACCTATTGGGTTGATGCACCATCTTCTTCGTCATATTTTCAAGAAGGACAATTTGGATGGAACTTCACAAATAATGGTCAGGAAGTAGACCTATTATCTGCGGATCCTCCTACTTCATTGCATTTCAATAGAACCAATATAATCGGGGTACCTGGTCATCCTAATGGCTATGATGATACTATTAATTCAATTACAGTAGAGTATGATGTAGAGGTTTCGACTCCTGCAGGAATCTTTGACACAACTCATATTTCTATTGTTGATGAAAATGATGATATTGTTTCATGGGAATTATGGTATAATTCTACAGTTCGTAATTATGTAAAAATTGTAGATAGATTACCTGGTTCACATTCTGAGATGGTTGAATATGAGTTGACCTCATTTGATGTCCCTTTGATTCCCCAATTTATTACTGAAGAATCAAATTTATCGATTAACGATTTCACTATTGAGTGGGCAAATTTCCAAGGAGCTGAATCTTATCAACTTCTAGAAAATAGCCAGATAATCTATTCAGGCAATCTAACATCACTGGATTTGGTAAATCAACCAGATGGAGATTATACTTTCAGAGTAAATGCAATCATGCCATCCGGACATTTAGTTGAAGGCGAAACACTGTCTTTACATGTTCATTTCGTTCAATCACCTCCTACATTCGTAAGTTCTACTCAGAATCTTAACGGTTCTCAAGAGGTTCAAATTGAGTGGACTTCAGTCGAAGATAGTGCATGGTATTCATTAATTGTAAATTATTCAGATGGCACATCATTAGAAATTTACAATGGAACATCAAACCACACTATAGTTGATGATTTAGATGAAGGTCAGAATCGATTACGAGTAAAAGTCGGACTGAGTAATGGAATTGAATCAACTTATTCCGATTCAATATATCTAATGGTTGAATCTGTTTCAGAAATCGAACCTAATTCTAATCGAGATAATGTAACCCCACAAATCGTTCTTGGTTTTATTTTAATTCTCTTTGCATTATTTGCAATTAATAGGTCAGGTGAATAAATGTCAAGTAGCAAATCATTTCCGATGTTGCAAGTTGTAATAATAATCATTCTTCTGATTGGTATTTTTCAGTTTAGTTATACGGATGAACAATCTGAAGATTCAGAAAATTTTCTAATTGAAGTTACGGATTCCAACGGAGTTGTCCATCAATTCGAATCCATGCCACAGAGAGTAGCTGTTGCGAATACTTTCGCAGCTAGTGCAATGAGAATGATTGATGTTGATCCTTCGGTTGTTGTTGGTGTTTCAGGTGATTTTTATGATGACGAATTATGGCCCGAATATTCTGATACTCCAATAGTTCAACAGTCTGCCCATTCTGAGATTGACTTTGAGGCGTTATTTGATGCACGTCCCGACATTTACATCGTGTTCGCAACAAATGGCATGGTTGATACAGGTGCGATTAGAGATAAACTTGAACCCGTTGGAATTGACGTGATTGCACTTGATTTTTACAAATATGATTCCTTAAGAGATGAATTCAATGTACTCGCTGATTTGTTTGGTAAACAAGATGAAGCAAGCCTTCTTTTTACTGAATTTGATCAGATTGAGTCATTGATAAACAATCGTATTTCCAATCTTGATTCTAATGATCGCCCACTTATTGTGATGGAACATCATGCATCATTGACCCGTGACCCAGTTGTGTTGACTGGAACTTCTCAATGGACAGATATGATAGAAAAGGCAGGAGGAATTAATCGATTTGCAGATTTACCTGGACATACAACTCATGTAGATATGGAGGCGATTTTAGACGCGAATCCAGATGTTTTGATGTTTGATGGAATTACATTTGATATTGGTTTCAATGCATTTGACGATGAAGGAAAATGTCAGACTCATATGGATTTTATTTCTGAACGCCCTGGTTTTGATAGTATGACAGCAATTCAAGACAATCGAATGTTCATTATGTCAGGAGAATTTGCTGGACCAATGATGATTCATGGCCTTCCTACATTGGCTAAATTATTACATCCCGAATTATTTTCAGATTTTGATTCAGAATCATATCTTGATAATTATTTTACCAAATATCATGACGTTGAGCGTAAAGGGAAATTTGTATGCTTGTCAGATGAGGGAAGTATTCTGATTGATACCGAAAATGTCGAAGAAGAAGAAGAATCTAGCATCAGTCTTTTATTGATGATTTTTGGCCTAGTTGCAGTTGTTGGGATTGCTCTATTCATGATGAGTGGACGAGATAGAGATGTATCTATTGAACGGGAGACTATATTGGATGACGATGAATGATAGGTTCAAAAATTCGCAATAATTGGTGATTGTATGGAATCTATTTCAGAAAAGCATGTTCTGAAAGGAAAGAACCAGATTCTTTTCATCATTATTCTAACTATATCGACGCTTGCTCTTTCTTTATTTTCAATGGGTTTCGGCTCTTCTTCACAATTGGATATGTTTTCTACAATGAAGATAATTTTTGATTTTGAACAGTATAGTTGTCTAATTGTTCCATTTTCGGGCGAATTCCCATGTAATGGTGATTATCAGTCTCGGATAGTTTGGGAATTACGCTTCCCACGTATTCTAATGGGGGTGACAGCGGGTGTCGCCTTGGCTACAGCGGGAGCATTAATGCAAGGGTGTTTAGGGAATCCGTTGGTTTCTCCTCTAACCTTAGGAGTCGCTTCAGGCGCTGCTCTTGGAGCGGCCTTGGCCATTGTTCTAAATTTTTCATTTTTCCCAATATCAGAGTTAGCAATTGTAGCAAATGCCTTCCTTTTTTCGTTAATTGTTGTTGCAATAATAATTCAATTAGGGAATATGAGGTCGATAACTGCTGAATCATATATTTTGGTAGGTATTGCTATTACATTCATTACTGGTGCAATTGTATCTACAATGCAATACTTTGCTACTGATGCGCAATTGTCTCAATTAGCACACTGGTCCTTCGGTAGCCTTTCTCGACCGGATTTGTCGAATGCCCTTTGGATTACTCTCGCAATTATTTGGCTAATGCCTCGATCGATAAGGTGGTCTTGGGATCTGAATACTCTATCATTAAGTGGGGATGAATTTGCAATTTCAACGGGAGTAGACCCTGTAACTACTCGTAGAAATATACTAATTATTTCAGCTTTGATGACCTCAATTGTTATCGCATTTACAGGTTTAATTGGATTTGTTGGTTTAGCAGCGCCTCATATGAGTCGATTACTAATTGGTAATGATTATCGAAAATTAATACCTTGTTCAGCTGTTTTTGGAGCATTATTGGTTGTTTTTGCAGATACTGTAGGAAGAACATTATTTGCTCCAATTGTTATTCCTGTGGGCATTATGCTTTCCGTAATTGGTGGGCCATTTTTCATGTACTTACTATTGAATAATCGGGGGCGTGCTCATTGAAACAACTGCTTGATATCGATGTTCTAAAGGTCAGTAACCTTTCATTTAGTTGGAAGAATAACCCTGTACCCGTACTCTCAGACATTGAATTTTCAGTTAGAGATGGAGAATTAGTTGCTATTTTAGGAATTAACGGAGCAGGAAAATCTACTCTACTAAAATGCATGAATAGAATCCTCAAACCTGAAAATGCTGAAATACAGATAGATTCAATGAATATCAATGATATCTCTTTGCTAGAATTATCAAAATTAGTTTCTTATGTGCCTCAATCGGTAATGACAAATTTTTCGATGGATGTATTTGATGTTGTGATGCTGGGACGCAGGCCTCACATCTCTTGGAGAATCAGTAATGAAGATCGAGATAAAGTAAGTAAAACATTACAACTGTTTGACTTAGAAGATTTTGCATTTAGGAGATTCGATCAACTTTCAGGAGGTGAAAGACAACGAGTAATTGTTGCTAAAGCAGTTGTTCAATCTCCTTCCTTATTCCTCTTTGATGAGCCAACTAGCGATTTAGATCTTAAGAATCAGTTAGAAGTGATGAAAAGGATACGTGATTTAGTAGATAACAAGGAGAGGAGGGCAGCATTGGTGGCAGTTCATGACATCAATCTTGCAGCTCGTTTCGCAGATCGTATCATATTATTGCATAATGGTAGAATTAAGGCCTTTAATAATCCTAAATCTGTTCTTACTGAGCAGAATAATCGCCGAAGTTTTCGGTGTAAAATGCACGATTCTCAGTGCTACTGATGAATCACCAATGAGAGTCCTTGTAGAAGATGAAATACCTTTGACACATCAGTTCATAAAGAACATCGGTCTAACAAGTACAACACAAGAGGAATGAACATGAGTGATAATGAAATTTTAATAGCGTTTGGAACAGAAACTGGGAATGCCGAGATGTTAGCTGAGGATGCGGCTAGTGCCGCATCGTCCTTTGATTTAGAGGGAAAAGTATGCGATATGGAAGATTTGTCTGTTGACGATTTATCTTCTGCAAAAATGGTCATGATTGTCTGCAGCACTTGGGGTGAAGGAGATCAACCCGATAATGCTCAAGATTTGTATGATGATGTATGCGATTCTGATGACGGCTGCATGGATGGAGTGAATTTTGCAGTACTAGCATTAGGAGATACTGCCTTCGATATGTTTTGTGAATCTGGTAAAGAATGGGATCGCATCCTTGAAGAAAAGGGCGGTACTAGAGTACATGAAAGAATAGATTGTGATACTGACTATGAAGATTATGCAGATGAGTGGATTGAGGAAGCTCTCGCTAAGTTCCAATCACTTTAGATCTTAAGGTGAAAATATGTCAGAACATTCTGAAAACACAGAACCGCCAAGACATGCTCCTCCAAAAGGAACAAGTTCACAACGTCAAGAATTATTGTATGACCCAAATGTCCCTACATCTTCACATGCTGAACTAGCACGAACAATGGCGGAAAAAATTGGTACGGCTACACTTTGTACAATAGCAGCAGAATATTCTGGTCATCCTTATGGTTCATTTGTCACATATGCATTGGATGATGGGAATCCTATTTTCTTAATTAGTGCATTAGCAGAACATACGAAGAATCTCGAATTAGATTCCAAGGCATCTCTCTTAATCGCAGAGGGTGGAGATGGAAATCCTTTGGCGTTGGGACGAATTACATTGATTGGAAATTGTACTAAAGTTCCAGAATCAGAACGTCCACGAATGAAGGAAATTTTCCTTTCAAAGCATGAAAGTGCGAAATTCTATGTTGATTTTGGAGATTTTTCATTCTTCAGGTTAGAAGTAGATTCTGTAAGATACATTGGTGGTTTTGGTCGAATGTCTTGGGTAGATCAATCATCTTGGTCTACTGCCGAACCAGATCCATTACTTGACTTC
Source organism: Methanobacteriota archaeon (assembly GCA_002708695.1). Lineage (GTDB taxonomy): Archaea > Thermoplasmatota > Poseidoniia > Poseidoniales > Thalassarchaeaceae > MGIIb-N2. Next base: position 13,798 of record PAOZ01000038.1, read on the forward strand.
TCAGAAGATATCATTGAGCACATGAATGATGATCATGCAGATGCAATGTTGATTCTTTGCCAAAAGATGAGTAAGGCCGTTGATTCGACCGAAGTAGTGATGACAGGTATCGATCGTTATGGATTCGAAATGTCTGCCATGACTGGAGAAGGCCATCGTCCTATTCGATTGGGTTTTGAAAATGAAGCCCATACTTCCGATGAAGCAAGAGTTGAGATTGTATCCTTAGTAAAGAAAGCTAGGAGTTTAGAATAATTATTCTATGTCTTCTAAACCGAAAAGAGGTGATGTTTTGGATCCAAAACTGGCTGTCGAAATCCGTCAAGCCACCATCGGTTATTCATCCAAGGAGCCCTTACTTTCGTCCATTAATATTCAATTTTTTAAAGGTGAGATTGTAGCTATTGCTGGTCCTTCTGGAATTGGAAAAACAACACTTCTTCGAACCATAGCAGGTCTTGTACCTCCTTTGGATGGTAATTTTTTTATCGATGGAAAAGAGAACAAACCTTCCAGAGGTGAATTGGGGTATATCCCTCAACGTTTAGGTTTAGTTCGTCATGCTAGTGTGTATCATAATGTCCTTTTGGGTGCATTAGCAGGACATACTTCACCGTGGTTTCCGTATTCTTCTGCTGCGAAAAAAATTGCTCTTGAAGCGATTTCATCTGTAGGACTTGATGATAAAATTCGAACACCAATTCGTCGTCTTTCTGGAGGACAACAGAGAAGAGTTGCTACAGCACGAACTTTAGCACAACGTCCTTCGATAATTTTGGCAGATGAATTTCTTGGGGAATTGGATGATGAAACCATGAATCTTGTAATGGAGAAAGTCACATCATATGTTCGGGAGTCAAATGCAACATTGATTGTTGTTGAACATGACATTTCAAGAGCTAAGGAGATGGCTGATAGGATATTGATTATGGAAGATGGGCGCTTAAATCCATTTGTCAATGAACCAATTTCTATTGAGTTGGATAAAGAATTTGAAAAGGAGGTGAATAATTGAAGAGTCGTTATTTATCTTCAGCAGAAGAAACCTCTGATGTTCAAGAAACTATTCTTTCATCGATTTGGTTTTCTTCTCGTTGGTTTGTTTTGATTGGATGTCTTGTTTTCCTTTCTGTAGTTGTTACCAACAGCATGGTAGATAATTGGGGGCGATTAGCGAATGGAAGCGATAATTTGTTCGCTTTCATTAATGAATCACTTTGGCCTCCCGATTGGAGTGTTACTGAACCTCAAGCATATCCTGTATGTACTGAGCCAGAATGGCGTGATTTCACTTGTTCTACTGCTTGGATTGGAGTGATTGAGACATTAAAAATTGCATTTGTTGCAACGATTTTTGGAATGATTATTTCCTTGCCAATTTCATTGTTAGCGGCTCGAAATTTGAATCCTTGGTGGGTATCATTTCCTGCACGATTTATTTTGGCTGCATCGAGAAGTTTACCCAGTATCATATGGGCGATTTTCTTTGTAATATTAGTGGGACTTGGACCATTATCTGGGATTCTTGCAATGACGGTCTATACTGTGGGCTATCTTGGGAAATTACAATACGAAGCAATAGAAGGAGTCTCACGTCCTCCTTTGGAGGCATCTGAAGCAATGGGACATGGATGGTTGGAACGTTCATTTGGAATGATTATTCCTGAGTCCGCTAATGGATTAATTTCCCAACTAATTTTCATGTTTGAATACAATTTTAGACACGGAACTGTGATTGGTATCGTAGGAGCAGGAGGAATTGGATATTACATCAATTTGTATCTAAAATTCCTACAATATGACAAGGTAATCGCTTACCTACTCATAATTTTCATTGTAGTTCTATTGTTGGATTTAGTTTCGATTGCTGCACGATCATTCTTCACAGAAGATGGAGACGTCACACGTCCACCATCATCATGGTGGGGAATCTTTCTCCCATCTGCTATGATAGATCTTTTGAAGCCAAAATAATGTGATAATCTCACTCTTCTTCTAAGATTTCATCGATTACATCATCTGCACCAAAAATTGAGGCAATAACTGCGGAAATCCAATTGGCCATTAAATCACTCTGAGGCAATGATTCTAACAGCGCCATCTTTGTAATGGATGTAAATATTGTGAGGTATTTTTTCTGTCAGTGCTGCCAATGCATCATACATTTCCTCCGCATCTACTTCGAATGCCTTTGCAGCCTTTTCTGTGGACCAAGCATTCTCTACAAAATCATTCTCTTCAAGGCATAACCATTTGAAAAGGCGCGCTTCTAATTTCGTCAAATCTGCCATGGCCATGGTTACCCGAAGAGGAACTTGTGCATGAACCTCGCGGCTAAATTTCACTTTCAATCATTCTAGAAAGTGCCTCATCAACGGATATCCCTCCATCCAAGAAATCACACAACGCATGCAAGAATGGAGTAGCAATTCCTAGTATTGCGGCTCTTGAAAGAAACATTCTGGATGCTCTAACTCCTTCTGCAACCATGTGCATTTTCGCCAATGCCTCTTCTAGAGTAAGTCCTGAACCGAGCATTTCTCCTAATGTTCGATTTCTACTACTAGGGCTAGTTGAGGTGACATACATGTCTCCAAGACCTGCTGCTGTGAAGGCAGTTTCAGGAGATGCCCCCATTGTAGGGAGAAGGCGTTGTCCTTCTCTGAATCCTGCAGTGACCAATGCTGCTTTCAGATTATCTCCGCCTCGAGGGCCTAAACCATCTACGATTCCACAAGCTAGTGCTACAGGATTCTTGAACGCCCCCCAAAGCTCTGCACCGAGGGGGTCGTCTGCTGCTTGCAAACTGAGAGTGTTTGTGGTCAATCGATCAGCCATTCGTTTTGCCATTGTATGGTCGTGAGCAGCAATTAATGCAGTAGTCAGTACTCCCCGAGCAACTTCAGGAGCGATTGTAGGCCCCGTCATTACAAAAACAGGATTTGCCTTACCAGAATCTCTCAATCTTCTTTCTATTGCAGCACTGATAAATGCCTCATCTTCACTTTCTGGGGCTAGTCCTTTTGCTAAATCAAGTAGGGCATGAGAAGGACGAAGAAATGGGAGTAAATCATCTACAACATCCAAAACAACTCCAGAAGGAAGGGATAGAATCAAAATTTCAGATTCTTCACAAAGAGATTCCAAGTTCATTGTTGCTTGAACATTTTCCAATTCTTCGCCGGGGAGATACTTGTCATTGATTCCTTTCTCTGTAATTGAGGCATATACTTCTTGTTCGATAGTCCATCCAATAATATTGTGACCTGTAGCACCCCAAACCTTCGCTAATGCAGTGCCCCAGTTGCCGAGCCCAATGATACCAATGCTCGCCATTAATCTCGTTGCAGTACAATCAGGTTTTGACCATTGGGGATATACGAAGTCTCGCAAGGTCATTCCGGCAGTATTGTAAGCAATCGGCACATGTACATGTCATGCGGCCTGAGCCGAGCGAATTTGCCTTTCATTGGGGACTTAACCCAGAAACGGTTTTTCTAAATCATGGTTCATTTGGTGCTACACCTTTGGCTATTATCAATGAGCAAAGGAGATGGCAGGATTGGATGGAATTAGAACCAGTCCGTTTTTTCGAGGAACTTTTACCTCCTGCGTTGGTTGAATCTCGACAAGCTCTCGCTACTATGTTGTCTTGCGATCCTGATGATTTAGCATTGGTTGAAAATGCAACAAGTGGCGTGAATACGATTCTCCGCTCTTTTGATTTCAAGCCCGGAGATGAGATTCTGGTTCCTGATCACGCATACCAGGCATGCCGAAATGCAATCGATTTTGTTGCATCTCGAAATGATGTAAATGTTGTAACTGTTAATATTCCATTTCCCATTGAAGGGCCACAAGTAGTTATTGATTTGCTAATGGAATCTGTAACCGAGCGCACTGTTCTTGCAATGATTGATTCTGTAACTAGTCCAACTGGACTAAGAATGCCCTTTGAGGAACTCACACAAGCCCTAGAAGAGAAAGGAGTAGCTGTACTTCTTGATGCAGCACATGGAATTGGAATGCTTCCTTTGTCACTCGCAGATCTTGGTGCCTCATTCGTTACAACAAATGCTCACAAATGGCTCTGTGCACCAAAAGGGTCAGCTGTATTGTATGTACGAAAAGATAAGCAAGAGCATATTCATCCTCTTACCATTAGTCACGGCATGACATTTCCTTTGGGAGAAACAACACGATTCAGACACGAATTTGATTGGACAGGAACTCGTGATCCTACTGCTTGGTGCGTCCTTCCTTTTGTTATCGAACATCTTTCTTCAATGTATGAAGGAGGGTGGCCTGCGATAATGGAGCGAAATCGTTCAATGGTTCTCGAAGGAAGGGCATTATTGTGCGACAAATTGGGAGTTTCTACCCCTTGTCCAGATAGCATGATTGCAACTATTGCTACTCTTATCCTCCCCAATTCAGGTGCCGCAGGAATCCCATTACATGACCCTGATCCTCTGCATTCTCGTTTATTGGAAAGAGGAATACAAATTCCTGTTTGGTCATGGCCATCTCCTGAAGGACGTTATATTCGAATTTCTGCTCATTTGCATAATAGTCGAGAACAATACGAATATCTGGCTGAAGTCTTGATTGACGAATTAGAAAAAGAGTAGAATTTAGCGTTGCATTCAAGCGTATTGACTTCAGCGCACAAATCAAGCAGGGGTACCCGAGTGGTCAAAGGGGTTGGGTTTAGGTCCCAATGCGTAGTGCTTCGCAGGTTCGAATCCTGTCCCCTGCACCATTTTCCTTATTCAGAAATCTCTGATGTACATTGTGACCGATTTTTTTTCTTGATGAAACTCTCCTACAGATTTGAACGAATGTCGCAGATGAAATCGATCGGACCCTAGATTTGGGGGGTCTAAACTAACCTCGGCTGCGATTGGCATTGTATTTTCAGTAGAATATTGGATTACTTTCTCATATAATTGGGTCCCAATTCCTTGGTTTCGATGTTGCTTAGCTATTGCAATACGATCGACATAGATGAATTCCTTGTATCTTTCATTAAACCAAGAATAGTTCAAACTTCCATAATCCCTATTTGGGAGTAAACAGATTACAAAACCAACAAGTGAACCATCTTGAAATACGCCTAGACACAGTTCTGAAATATCCCTCAGATGCGAAATTTCTGTTTCTGAAACTTTTCCTGTTCCTGGTAGCCCCTGTTCATTGATTTCCCACATTTTGGGAATGTCAAGAACTCCACATTCGCGAATCGTTTCCACGATTTTGCGTTTGATTTCGACTACTTGATGAATTCTATCAAAAATTAGTTTTCAGTTAGTGATGATATCAGTTTTCTGGGCTTTCTATTTCCCGTCACTAAGGAAAGAAACCACCAGACAATAGTAAGGAGACCTGTTGAAAATAGAAGTATAATGCCTATCCAAATCACGAATCTTCCTTCAGAAATTGGCCACGCCCAAATAGAAACTGATACTAGTACAACAAAAAATAGGATTCTAGATGCTTCATTCGGGGTATCCCAGCCACGATGGTCTTTTCGAGGTGCTAGAAAATAATCTACAATTCCCATATTCTTCCATCGATATGTTCGTTTTGAATAGATGTTTTGTACTTGTTCACAATTTTTTAAAATTTTTTTGTTGAATGTTGTATTTAGGTCCTATTCATAAGTAATAGAATGTTGGGAAATCCATGGAGATTGACGGTCTAGTGGCCGTTGGTGGTATTCTTAGTCTAGCCTTGGGCATTTGTGGAATAATTTTAGCTAGAAGACAAAAAGATATTATTTGGAACAAAATGATTGGTGCACATCTCATATCTTGGATGTTTATTTCTAGAGGCCTAACCCAAGCTATCACTTCATTTACGCTAGAAGAAAATTTACAAGATCTGCAAATATTCGTAGATCAATTTCTTGATTTTACCTTTGTTTTTTCTATTGTTCTATTGTCCTTTATTTTTCCAATTCCATTTATTCGAAACAAAAAACAATTAGTTTACGCCATTTTCTTTTTGGTCTCCATCGCGATTATTGCGACATTCTCGATAATATTGAATGGAGTTAATCATCCATTGAGTATGCTTCACGCAAATGTGTATATTGTAACAGGGACAATATGGACAATTATTTATCTTAAATTCCGGTTTATGCCCGGTAAAGAAGATGATCAAGAGATACAAGGTATAGCAAGTGCTGCATTATTACTCAACGTTTTAGTCGTAGGATATACTTGGTTTAAGTGGACAGGTTTGTATACGCAATCTGAATTTTTTTATAATCAAAAAATTTCTAGTCTCCCTGGAGCTGCAAACGCTTTACATGAATCTCAATTATATACAGATTATATTTGGACTATGAATTTGGCTGCAGCATCTTTTTTTGGATTAACAATGTTTGTTGTTGAACTTTATCGTGTGTTCAAACAAAGGGGGGATTGGACATCTTATTTGGTCATTGTATACATGGTATTAGGCATATTTGGTCAGTTAATTCATGGTTTTGAATCAGTGGAAAATTCGTCATTCAGGCCAGTATGGGAATTGATGACCAGCACTCTTCACTACACATTAATTAGGCCACTTTTGGCCTTGCTGTTATTGTTTCGTTTTGGTTTGATTCGTATAGAAGATCGCAATCGTTCCCTTTCAAAAACGATGTCAATCATACTTATCGTTGTAGCTTCTTCAGCAATTTTAGAAATAATACAATCATTGATTCCAATTACTGAATTAGTTTCAGCAGGCATATTAGGATTAGCAATTGCTTTAGCGATAGGATGGGAAGAGAGACTATTCAATTCGTTAGTTTCGAACCCTCTCGTATACCCTAATCATCGGAAAGAATATTTTTTCCCAAACATCGATTTTGAGTCCAGAGAAATGGAATTATTCGATAGAGGATTATTAATTTCTATACTAATAGGGATGTTTCTAGCTGTTATCTTTGAGTTAGTAGGGGTTCCTGCTGCTGGGGGTATTCTAGGATGAAAGATGATTTTTCAATTCTTGATTTTCTGATGGAAGATTATTCTCGTCGTATTCTCGCTTGTTTTCTGTCATTTTTTATGATAACTTTGTCATTCCATGGAATTTCGTTCTTTTATGTCGTGGATGTTCAAGCAGGAGAATCTTCATCGATATCGTATTCCGTTTCATTTATCACGAATGAAAATAGTGGTCAGGAATCAATTTTAGTTGCAGATGATTCCTCAGAAAGTTTGGTACTTTCCCGCGAAATCGTTTCTATTGATGAACAAACTAAGATTGGTTACATCGAATTTTTAGTCACATATTCTGAAACGTCAGGAGAATTTCTAGATCCATGTGATGATGTTCACATTGAAATTTCTCCATCTGGAATGATTGCTGATTGGAGTAATCCCAACAATATTCTTTCTGAATCTTCAAGCGACTGCGAAGATATGATATTAATTCTATATGTTTATCCAAATTATTCTGGTGAAAATTATTCTACGAATGAAAGTAGCATAGAAGAAATCCAAAACATATGGTCAGATATATCATTTGGAAGTGGAGAACTTACCGTCACAATTGATGTGAATACCAACTCTCCACCCACTTCTATTGTTCCATCAATACAAGATGATAATGAAGAAATTATTGTCAATTGGACCTTCCATCTTTTTGATTTCCAAATAGATGAATTTTAGAAAATCTACAAAATCGATATGAGGGGTAAAGTATAGCGCAGTCTATGAGCGGAGAGGGCGAAGCCATCAATGGAGACATTGAAGAATCTGAACCTCTTTCTATTTCATCAGAAGAAGAGGCTGATGAACCATTGCTAGATTACTCTGAAATCGACGAAGAATTAGATAGAATTCGTGAAAGAAGAGAAGGAGTAAAACGTCCATTTTTCAGTGGCCCAGAAGGTAAGACATTGGCGTTTGGCCTAGTTACTGCTTTGATTTTCAGTGCAATTATTCTTCTTTCTTCTACAGGTGTAGTAATGGCAGATTCCATAGCTGTTGATCAAGCACTTTCTGGAACCTTATTGGATCCTGGAGAAGAATGTGAAGACAGAACCGGAGTCGCTTGGCTAAATATTTGGGTAGGTGAGGACCATGATATGCGAATTCGTTTGTACAATATGGGTCCAGAAAATATAGTGATTCATGCTAGATTAGTGGAGCCTATAGGCGATAATATCGGTAGAGATACTGTACGAGAAGACCCCCTGATTCTAAATGGTTCATTGAATCAAACTGAGATTCGTTTGGATACTCATGAAGTACCTGACTCTGAATATACTCAAATCATCAAGGTGTACAATACCACTGGATTCAATCTTACGAATGACAACCAGACCGCATTAATTGGAGAGAAAGCGGCTCTAGATGCAGAACGTCAGGTTCGTGTTAAAGATATAGAAACCGGTGGCTTCCTTTCGTTGATTGGAATATCTGAGCAATCCGTATCCAAGGGAATTGAGTTGATAGATGAAGAAGCTCGAGCATGTTGGACGGTTCAATCATTAGGAACTTGGTCAATTGCGTTGATGGGTGCAGAATGGGCAGGTGGAAGAGAAACTGCAATGTTAGCAGGAGGATCTGCTGGTGTCCCTCCTTGGTGGATGGCATTCGTATCTTTGTTCATGTCTGTAGTTTTCTTATTCATTCAATATCCTCTGATGTATCGACTTTATCATCGGGATGACGATGATTTATTGTCAGATGAACAAACTTTTAGATTGATTGAAAGGACATTAGAATCTACATGTGAAGGCCTTCATCTAAGATACGATTCCGAAATGACGGAAATAGAAGTTAAACCATTAATCATCAGTATTCATGTATGTTATGAGAATACAGATCGATCATTTTCTGATAGAGAATCTGTTCGTGCTAGATTATTGAAAGATGTGCTCAGTGAATTCGCTGTATTTGGAGAGATGAGAAGTACAGAATTAGATGTACGAACACTACAAGATCGACGTGGAGTGCATCAAAGTATTAGAGAAGGATTGGAATCGATGGAAGGTCCTGTTGAGGACTATAGTTCATTCTTTACTGACCTCAATAATTATGCTCGAATTGATGACAGTATACGTGAAGTTGTACGTGGATGGTTTTCTGAACAACCATTACGTCATCTCAAAGACAATGTTACTTCCGACGACTTTGCAGTGTATCTTCGAGTAAATTATCGACCTGGTAATCAGATTTTTTCTTTCTTTAGGAATACATTATCTTACGAAGATGTTCAACGAGAACTCCGAAAAACAATTCGAGAGAAGTTGGGCGGAATGTTAGGAGAGAGAAGAGTCATTGTTAGTGCTGTTAGCGATGTAGATACTAGGGCAGATAGAGTTGCAGCTGGCCGTGCTGAGAAATTAAGTGTCAAAGAAGGAGATGAAACTGTTGCTACTGAAGCATTTGTGGCTAAACAGGAAGGAATTACTGGAACACTTCTTCAGAATGAATTCGTTGCAGATATTCTTTCTTCTGTAGAATTTATTGCTCATCAAAATAGAAGAAGAATCGATCGATATGGTTTCTTTGGACTAATTGTTTTCGTTTGGATTCCGTTCATGGCGAGTGGGGTTTTAGTCGGAGCAATGTTAGGCTTAGTTGCTCGAATGAGATTTGAAACGGTACTTTCTGCATGCCTAATTGGAGGAACTGCTGCCTCGATTACTTGGGCATATACTGCTAAAGGAATCATAGAAGTCATGGAGAGATACCATGCCGAAGCATTACTTCCGGTCATCATTGGATTGGTTGTTGTAATGGCAATGCTTCATGTTAGAAGCAACAAACAGCATCGACAGAGAGAACTTCTGAAGACTAGAATTGCTAGTGCTAAGAGTGCACAGTTGCAGATGCAATCTGAAGACTAATTATTGAGATAGATCTTTTACTTTCTCAACAAGATCCATTCTTCGAATTCTCCAGATTCCTATTGGAACCATTGCAATAGCTATGCCCAGTACAATCCCCATTAGTTGGTAAGCAACACTAGGAACGAGAACCACGGGGAAGTAGAATTGCCAAGTAGAGAATGAACTCGCCAGCCCTATGGCTCCTCCAAAAGCAAAAGCTACACCAACAATACCACCGACAAATCCGATTATTATACTCTCAAACAGAAGCATGGTTCCAATTCCTACAGTCGAGGCACCCAGTACTCTGAGAGTGGCAAGTTCGAAGTCCCTTTCTGCGATGTTCATTACCATCGTGTTGAACATCACCGCGAGAGTGAATAGAACTCCAAGTCCCATGATTGTGGATAGTATCTGTGTCTGCTGATCCAGAAGGGTGTTGATGCCTTCAAGCAGGACTTGTCTGTCTTGAATAGTTGCAGAGACGTTTGCCAAGGATTCGTCTACTTCAACTCCATTCGGAAGTTGAAGATAGACAGCTGTAGCTTCGATTCCGGTAATTGATGCAAGGTCAGGCTGAAGGAAGAACATCGTTCGTGCAACTTCTCCGCGTACAGATCCGGTAATTTCGACTTCTGTTGTGGAACCAGCCACATCGATTGTGCGGGTTTCACCGATGGCCCATCCAGCCATCTCTAGTGATCCCTCATCCATCATGACTTGAGTGGTCGTCGAATCTTCAGAGGGTGGTTCACCTGCAATAATATCGACGCTACGCATCGAATCCCCTTCTTCATATCCTTTTAGCGCAATTAATGTGAACCCTCGTTCCATTCCTGATGAATCTTCCATGGTTCCGAGGGGCAGTTCTATGATTGTTTCATTAATCGCACCTTGATCTTCAGCCCACTCAATGATTGCCCCCTCTCCACCTGGCAAAGTATACACTTGAACATCCCAAGTCTGCCCTTCTTCCAATCCTCCGACGATACTGTCCGTCAGGCCTACAGTCATCATTTGGATTGAACCAGCTAGCATTAGTGATATGCCCACTGCGAGAAAGGTCATACTCAGACGTATTGGTTTGCGAAGACTTGACCGAATTGACAAACCAAGGCTTGTAGGCATCCAAATGGTCATTTTACGTAGGAGATTGGAGCCGATTCGGATATCGCTATGCCCTCCGAGTACTTCGAGTGGCTCCATCTTCGTGGCCTTCCAAGCAGGAAATACTCCAGAGATAAACACAATGAGCATCGTCAAACCAAGAATATTCCAGTATAACTCCAATGGGATACTACGTTCGATGATTGGAAGTCCGACTAGTTCTTCATAGAAATCCAGCATTCCATTCATTCCGTAAGGCCCAGCAAGTACCCCCAAGACACTACCAAATGCCCCAATAAAAAGAGGAGCAAACAGATATCCAGTCATGAGCGATGAGCGTGGTACTCCTAGAGTTCGCAGTATGGCTATCTCTCTTGCTTGGCTTTGTACGAGGCGTTGCAAACTTAGAGCAATTGTGATTGCTGCTATTGCTTGAATCATCACTGTGAATGGTGTTGTGCTTTTCTTTGCACCTTCTAGATCTTGTCGCATGAATTCGACAGCATCGTACTGCCCTCTATCTCGGATTCTTCCATCAAGTTCGTTTGCATCCATCGAATCGGAAACAACTAGTTTGATGCCGTCTAGATCCTCTCCCTCGTACTCTTCAGTTGAGGGTAGGTCAAAAGAAGGAGTTCCCTCGATGTCGAGCATCAGGTTATTGGCTGACCCAACCCTCTCTCCCGACAAACGCTCCATACCAAGGTCAGAAACATATCCGATAGCATATTCACCAGGTTTCGGAGGGAATATGGAACCTTCTGGAGCTAGGTAGATATGCAATGGGTGATATGCAATTCCCACAACGTCAAATTCGTAACTACCGTTGCCTACCCCAATCTCAATCTGGCTCCCTAGATTTATGTCGAGAATTTCTGTCATGTGGGCATCCATTACTATTTCATTTGCTGCCGCGGCGGGGCGCCCTTCTGAATGCCCTTCAGGGAACCAATTTCGATCAACATCTGCATCAACTGGGATTCCATGCCAGAGGGATGGGATTAGATGGTCTCCAGTATCGTTGGTGTGGAACAGATTCCCCTTCAGAATCATGCGACCTTCGCATGCATCTAGAGATGCGGCGTCACTCGGCCATGAATTCATAACGCCATTACAGAACGCTTCTACTTGTTCGGGAGTCCATACACTGGACTGATTATCTATCCAGAGGTCGGCAAGATTTGTTCCCGTTTCAGAATCCTCGTAGAGTGAATCGTACATTGGTTCGATGTTTGCAGCGTAGCCCCCGAAGGTGATTCCTGCGAATACTCCTACGAAAATCATCCCGATTACTGCCACGAGACGTAGTTTCGTTCCCCAAAGGCTCCGCGCGAGCCGTTTGTTGAGTAATGCAGACATTGAATCGCCTCACTCTTCTTCAAGTATCGCAGATATCCCAGTATTCTCATCAGATACAATGCGGCCACTGTCGATACGGATGACTCGTGTAGCATATTGAACAAGAGATTCATCGTGAGTAACGAAAACTGCAGTGATATTTTCCTTCGAGCAAGCATCCACAAGAACTTCCATGACCTTTTGAGAGGTTTCAGTATCGAGGTTTCCAGTCAGTTCGTCTCCTAGAAGGAGCGTAGGTCTCTTAGCAATACTTCTTGCGATTGCAACACGTTGCTGTTGCCCTCCACTAATCTCTCCAGGAAATCGTCCTTTCTCTGATTCTAAGCCTACCAGTTCGAGTAATTGCTCTGCTCGTGCAGAATCTTTCTTTCCTGCTAATTCTTGGATAAGTAGTATGTTCTCCATTACTGTAAGGTCTTGTAAGAGATTGAAGAATTGGAAAACATAACCAATATTTTCTCTTCTGAAAGAAGTCATTTTTTCTGAATGATTTCTAGGGACCTCTTCTCCTTGGAAAAAATAGGATCCATCAGTTGGGCTGTCCAGAGCTGAAAGACAGTTTAGTAACGTGGTTTTCCCTGAACCAGAAGGTCCTAGTAAAATCACTCGTTCACCTTCATGAATTTCAAAATCGATTCCATCTAGAGCTTTTACAACTCCTGCAGGAGTTTCATAGTGTCTTTTTAAATTCGACATAGTCAGTAGCGCCATTTATTCACCAATATTTTTTGCCAACCTTTTGCATTTAATAGTTTGTCGCACTATAGATTTCTAAATTTTAAACGACTATTCATATGTGATAATATCTCGCACATAACATGGTTTCAGGTCTCCGAGACGTCACATTCTTTTGGCGCCGAGATCGTCTAAAACTCCAACCATTATTGGCTCCAATAATGGAAAATTGTGAAAGTGCGACAATTATGGGAGTTTTAGAACAAACATCAAACAGTCTTGTAATTTCAGTTAGGATTGAATTAATTGAAGGACATTCTTTAGATAATCTTCAAAGAAATTCAATGTTTATTGTTAGAGAAGTTTTAGCTGAACCATCTGCTTCGGATGATGCTTTTGTTGTCATAGTTTCGATGATTGAATCATTTGCTGAATTGGTTTTGAAATCGATGTCTTGCATTATTCGACCAGGTACTCGTTTGGATAGTAATGGTTTCACATATATTGTCAGAGGAAGTAGAAATGCTGTAAAGGAAAAGAAGGACCGATTGGTATCATTTCTTCGTCCTGATAGGATATCAGCAGGGGGGGTCCAACCTGAAGATTTAGCACCCGGATTGATTACAAAAAGACAAGAAGAAATCCTTCGAGTTGCTTTTGACTTAGGTTGGTATAAAGCCCCAAGAGGCTGTAAACTCGAAGATATTGCTGTTCGTTCAAATCTTAGTCGTTCTACAGTTGCAGAACATTTGGTCCATGCTGAGTCAAATATCATTCGCACATATATCGAAGCCATGCCTCATTGGCTTGAATCTGAAGATGAATCATTAGAGGAAGAGAACTCAATAGTGTCAGACTCTTGGGCTGAGCAATGACTGACCCCAGCGATAACATTACTGCCGTACTGTCTCGGCTTTTACCAGGTGGTCGAGGCGTATGGATACCCATGGACCATGGCCTCTCTGGATATCCTGAATCTGGATTGGATAGAATTGATTCAGTCATTGATTCAGTCATTGAGGCTGGAGCAGATGCAGTAGTATTGCAGAAGGGTGTTTTGACGCATCAATATCGACGAACATCTTGGGGTGGTTTTGTTTGTCATCTTTCTGCATCTACGGTGCATGGAGGTACAAGTTCACAGTCGAAGGTAACTGTAGGGGACGTTGAAGAAGCAATTTCTAGAGGTTCAGTTGCAGTTTCAGGACAAGTGAATTTGGGCGATAATTCTGAGGCCGAAATGCTTTATGATTTGGGCCAAATCACTTCAGATTCTTGGAATCATGAAATTCCTACCTTAGGTATGATTTACCCTAGAGGGCCAAACCTAATTGTTGATCAGGAAGATGAAACTAAAGGAGTAGCTCATGCTGCTCGCATAGCTTATGAAATAGGATGTGATGTAGTCAAAGTACCCTGGACTGGATCGATAGAGTCCTTCCAAATAGTCACATCTGCAGTTCCTATTCCAGTACTCATTGCAGGAGGTACTGGGTCAAATTTCCCTCAAACTCTTTCTATTGTTGAACAATCAATATCTGCTGGAGGTTCAGGTGTTTGTATGGGTAGACAAATTTTCGGTTCTGAAAATCCATCTGCTAGAGTTAAAGCCGTGAGATCAATTGTTCATGATGGTGGAAATGTGGAAACAGCCCTTTCTTTTCTTTGAGGTGTAGAAATGGAGATTTGGTCAGAGAAAAACATCCCTACCGGATTCCCATTTTCTCCAGATAGAATTCTTTCTCAAGATTCAGAAGGAATAGTTCGAAAGGAGATTTCTAGTGATAATGATAGAGAATCAATTCGAAGTTTAATGGGAATGGTCGAATGGGTTGTTGTCCATTGTTCTGATTGGACAATGATTCCATTAGAGAATTTGATTGCAGATGCATCCGGAACAGGAACTAGGATTTGCGCAGAAATAAATAGACTAGAGGATATCCAAGGGGCAATATTTGCATTAGAAATTGGTGTAGACGCCTTACTACTACCCTTTGACGAAGAAATTTGGTCTAAAGCACAAATTTTGAGAACAAAAAGAAAGGATAGGCTAGTTGAATCATCTAAATTGGAAATGATTGAGGTCACAGTTAAGTCGATTGAAGATGGAGGTATGGGAGAGAGAGTATGCATAGACTTGATTGAACGCATGAATCCCAATGAAGGATTATGTGTGGGTTCCTTTTCTTCTTGCATGCTATTGGTTCAAGCAGAAGTAAATGAAAATCCACATGTCCCACCTAGGCCTTTTCGAGTAATTGCAGGAGCGATTCATGCCTCTGTTTTATCGGAAGGTGAGAAGACCCATTATCTTGAAGAATTAAGTTCGGGTATGCCTGTTTCGATTATTTCTACAGATGGATCATGTCGCACATCTTCAGTTGGAAGAGTCAAAATTGAGAATCGACCTTTTTTGATTATACGTGTTTGTTCTGACACTGGAATTGAGGGCCAAATTTTGCTTCAACAAGCGGAAACCGTACGTTTATTGACTCTATCAGGTTCATCAATTGCTGTAACTTCTCTTAAAATTGGTGAAAAGGTATTGGCAATGACTCTTGGGAGCGCTATGCATATGGGTAAGGGCGTCCCTTCGATGGCTAGGGAGGTCTGAACATGGCGGTTCTCGGACGTGGTACAGCCTATGGGTCATGTTCTCTTTTACATGCGCTGGGAGCAGGATATGGCGCTTCTTTATCGCTTGATCTCCCAGCAAAAGTGATGATTCGCGACAATCCAGATAGACAGGAAATAGAAGACCCTCACGGACTATTGGATGCAGTCAAAGCAACATGGGCCGAAGCAGGCCTTCCATTTGGTGACGAATTTCATTGGATGGTGCGTTCCGAAGTACCTATGGGAATGGGTCTCAAATCTAGTTCTGCAGTTGCAGCAGCAGCAGTTCTTGCTCTTGCTGAAGCTACTGAAACATCTCTAGAAATCACACAAGTTGTAGAATTAGCTGTACGTGCTCAAATAGCTGCAGGATGTACAGTTACTGGTTCGGTTGATGATACGTGGGCAGCAGTAACCCCTGGATGGAAGGTAGTTAATCCTCAAGTTCCAATTGAGGAAGGAATTGCTTTGGAAGGATTATGGCCGGAACCAGAGGAATGGGCTGTTTTTATTGTTGAGAGAGGAGAAAGAACAGTAGAAATCGATCCACAATCTTTTACTAGAGCACAGATGAATTTTCAAAAGGCATTAATGGCCATTCAACAAGGATCACTTGACAATGCTTTGACCGAAAATGGCCGAGGAGTCGCTCTTTCTACTCAAGATCAAATAGGCAGAAAAATCTGTAACGATCTTCTGGTTTGGGGTGCTCGTTGTGCAGGAATTTCGGGGTCGGGTCCTTCTATTGTTTTCATGATTCCATCTGTTAACGAAGCAGCAATTGATCGAATTTTAGATACATTGAGTGGCAGAGGACTATCGGTTTTTGAGACTGCTATTCGCACAGAGTGAGGTGATTCTATGGGCATGCGCCTTGGTGAAACACTCTCCCTCGTAATTTTTGGAGAAAGTCATGCTACAGGAGTGGGAGTCTTAATCGAAGGATTACAACCGGGCATTCCTATTGATATAAAATCTATAGAACGGGACCTAGAAAGAAGAAAGCCCGGTAGAAAGGGACTTTCACAGAGAAGTGAATCTGACCTCCCAAGGGTACTTAGTGGAATTCATGAAGGAAGTTCAACTGGATGGCCTTTGGTTTTGTTTGCCGAGAATTCAGATGTTAGAAGTTCAGATTACGATTTTCTTCCAGATCATCCTCGCCCAGGACATGCAGATTTGGTGGAACAAATTCGAACAGATGGCAATGCAGACCCACGCGGAGGTGGCAGTCATTCAGGAAGGCTCACATGGGGATTGGTGGCAGCTGGTTCAGTTGTATCCCCTATTCTAGATTCAGCCGGTTGTTCCGTATATTCTCATATGGCAGCATTGGGAGATGATGAAGCCGGTGATTTAGCGGATTATCTTTCATCAGAAATGAGTGAAAATATGTCTAGGTTAAATTGTATGGATTCTGTTGCAGCAGATCGGTTTGTGGACCGGATTAAAGTTCTGCGTAGAGAAAAAGATAGTCTTGGTAGTCGAGTGGATGTAATTGTTAGAGGATTATCAATTGGAGTAGGCGATCCTTGGTTTGAGGGAATAGAACCAACTTTGTCAAAGGGATTATTTGGAATTCCTGCAGTTCGTGCCGTAGAGTTTGGCTATGGAACAAAGGCTTCCTTAATGCGAGGAAGTGAACATAATTCGGTTTGGCAACAAGGCGAAAATGAGTCTCCTATTCAATCAGAAGGAGGAGATGGCGCAATAGGAGGAATTTCCACAGGTTCAGACCTCAGAATTAGTGTTCATTTCAAGCCACCTAGCAGTATTCCAATGGCTCAGAATACATTGCATATTCCATCTGGAGAATTGCGTCCTCTTTCTGTTGGTGGACGCCATGATCCCGTTTTGGCACCTCGAGCGGCTCCAGTTGTACAGGGAGTAGTTCGATTTTTGATAGCAGACTTGTTATTGGGCCGTACACGTCCATTTTAGTAAGAACCTCTTCCGAGGAGCATGGTTGACTCCACAGACTCATTCAGATGTGTTCTGAAGTTTGGGGGTTCATGTCTAAAATCATCTCAAGATATCTCGGCAATTGCTGAAAGAATTCTGGAATTTGAGCCAAATTCTGTAGTTGTTGTTTCTGCATTTTTTGGAGTTACTGACCGCCTTCTTGATGCTATTCATGATGCGAAGGAAGGGAGATTACATGTCTCTACCTTTGTTCATTGGATTCGTACACACCATACTACTCTGACTCCAGAGGTTTTGACTTCATCAAGTTTGAAACGGTTTGAAGAAGCAATTAAAATTCTAGATACTAATTTGTCAGAAATAGAATCACTAGGTGCTGAGCAGGAGGTTTTGGTCACTGGAGAACGGTTGGCCACAACTTGCTTAGAAGCAGCATTAACTGCTCGTGGAGTAAATTGTAAATCATTTTGGGCAGAAGAAATTCCAATCAAAATCAAGGGTCGTGACCCGTTTATCCGTATTGATCGTTCTGCCACAAGTGAATCAATAGACCTTCCAACAGAGATAATTCCATTATGTGCTGGATGGTATGGGATTGGAACCGATAATTCTCTTTCCACTCTTTCAAGAAGCGGTTCAGATTGTACAGCGGCGTGTATTGCATCGGCTATAGGTGCATCATCTGTTGTAATTTGGAGAGATGTACCTGGTGTTCTGAGTATTGATCCTTCGTGGGGGATGCCTGGACGAAGAATTCCTTATCTGAATTACGATGAAGCTGTCGAAATCGCCTCCTATTCTTCTCGTCTACTTCATCCTGATGCCATTGATCCATTGGTTGAGTCTGGGATTCCGTTAATCATCCGTCCTTTACATCAACCAAGTGAGCCAGGAACATTTGTTGGTCCATCTATTTCTGTAGGTCGTCCGAGTGTTCGTGTTTTGGTATGTCATAGAAGAAGATTCGACATTCTTTGGCGTGTCCGTTCTGGATCTCAATTATCTAGGAATTTAATCGGATTGGGTAGGTCTCTTCATCAGAAGAGAATTCGAATTTGGTCAATTCGTGCAGATCAAGCGGGAATAAGGGTATTAGTAGATGAGAAAGACCTACCTAGGGTCGAGTCTGCAATTTTATCATTTGATTCAGAAGCAAAAATCGAATTAGGAAACCCAATAGCATTGCTTAGTTTGTTTGGTCAAGGGATTTCTTCTCACCAAGAAATTAGGTCCACACTTATGAATTCATTAGAAGATCAAGGTTGTGATGCAGAAGAAATGAACCAAGAGGGTACTGAACATGGAATTCATTTGTTGATACCTGATAGTCAAGCAGTCCATACTGTAGGTTGCCTTACTGATATGTTTGAATTATTAGATGCAGAGTGATTAATCATCTGCCTTTTCTCTAAATTGTTGTATTCTAAGTGGTAAATTGATAGCAAACATACCTGCAACAATCAAGAATACAAGCATTGTTCCTAAAGCAACACCATAGACACTTGTTAATTCTACAGATTCAGACATCCTTAGTGCTGCCGTGTCATCGATAACCCGAATAAACCACGGGATGATTACATTCACGAATAGAGTAAGGAAAGCCACTGTTCCAGCAATTAAAGGAGTTAGAATCAAGGATGCTTGATACCGACTCAATACTTTCTTCTCATTCATGACGTATACTTCCCCAGTTCTTATGGAAGTATCAAGCATTGAGAATCGAATTACTCCATTACTTAGCTCAATATACATCACTAGGAACACGGCATACAAAACCAAAAGTGATTTTTGAGCACCTTCGCTATCGGGTAGAAGATCTGCTGAAAATGTCACCGTACTAGCAGCAAATCTCATAGAAATTAGGATGAATAATACATATGATCCTAGTAAGAAACGTGCATCTCGTTGGAAAATACCCCAGAAACCAGTCATGATACTTCCTAGGATTATCAAAACATGTAATGCTGTACCGATTGCAGGTATATCCAACACATCCCCTAATGCAAACCAAGGTGTACCCACCTGCGGAGTAACGATGTAAGTCAAAACTGCAAGGACAACCATGGCACCAGCACTCGCAAACTGCAGATTTTGTACATTTTTTGCTGCTGGAAGAAATTTCATCTTAGGTACAAGAGGACCTCCGAAGAGACTCTCAACAAATGAAGGAATGTTTACTTCAGGAATTGCGTCTTTAGGTATTTCAGTAGAAGAGGTGATTTTTCCTGCTGCTTTCTTTCTACTTGGCGCTCCTGAACGAACTGTTTTGCCGTCATAGAGGTGTGAAGTATCGCTGCTCACAGTCATATTATCGCCTCAGAATCCTCTCGCTCCAGCCAATGCAGTAGATAGTAGCATATCAGGTTCCCAATCCATAACATTCGCTCCAAGTCCACGTAGTTCACTAATCAAAATGTCACGCTCAGTCTTGAGAACCTCGTAACCAGTTCGGTCAAGACGCCTTGCATCGAATTCAAATTCAAGACTACTTGGGGAAAGAAGAGTGACATCAAAATCTCTTGCACGGAAATCTCGTACCGCGTCGACAATCGTTGGGTCATCTTCTAATGGGCTTAGAATGATAATTGGGCTACCCTTGTTGATATGTGGCATGATTCGATTAGTCACTACTTTGAGAGGAGTATTTCCTCTAGCCATTGCTCCAGCTAGTTTGGTTAGTAGTATGTAGAGTTGCTTTTTGCCTGTATCTCTGTCAACACTGACAATTTCATCGCCATAAATTACCAGCCCAACAGAATCTCTACGAGAAAGGAAGTATTGGGCTAAACTTGCGGCTGCTCTAGTGCTATAGACTAGTGAGTTTCTACTTACTGGACCAGTCTCTGAAACATTTCTACTATCGATAATCAAGATAATATCACTAACTGCATCTCTTTCATAATCGTTAACCATCATTTTTCCAGAACGTGCAAATGCTTTCCAGTTCACCTTTCTCATTGGATCTCCAGGTACATATTCTCGAAGATTGTAGAAGTTAGAACCTTCCCCTGGTTGTCGAATGTTAACGGCGCCTGTGAAAATTTTAGGAACTTTACTTTTTACGAAGGCATCTTTGACGTCTTCCATTTTGGGAAATACTAGGAAGTCATCGTAAAGGTGTATTTCTTTCTCACGATGAAATAAACCAAAAGTATCCTGAACTCTTACTGCTACTGGGCCAACTGTATAAAATCCTCGAAGCGGACATTCTAGAGAATACTTGAGTTCTGTTTCTCTTCTTCCGCCAAGCTCCATCAATGCGTAATTTGCACCTTTTTTGACTCTCATTACTTCAGGAACGCTATCTCTTACTTCCAAGATTCTAGATAGATTGGAAAGGTTCTGAATTCTTAGTGTAACATCAATATCACTATCCTCAAAAACACGAGCTTGTGAAAGTTGCCTCATTGCATTTAGGTTTCTAAATTCAGCTCCTTCATCAAATTCTTGATCTTCCAATCTTCTTCCCGATGCTGAAACGTCTGCATGAGATGTTCTGAAAGCAGCATAAGTTAGGAATGATAAGAAAACCACTGCAACTGTGACTAATTGCTGATTTCTCAAGACCAGTCCCAATAGGTATAGAGCAGCAGCCAACGACGCGAACATCGCGGACTTTCTACTCCATGCCATGAGAAAACCTCTCTCAAAATACTCCGAGCAATATCAGACAGTTGGTACTGGAACTTGTCGGAGGATGTCGGAGACAACCTCTTGTGTTTCTAGTCCCTTTATCTGGTGTTCAGGCTTTAGGATTAATCTGTGGGAAATTGCAATTGGAGCAACCGCCTTTACTTCATCAG
The DNA here is from genome assembly GCA_002708695.1 of Methanobacteriota archaeon. Taxonomy (GTDB): domain Archaea; phylum Thermoplasmatota; class Poseidoniia; order Poseidoniales; family Thalassarchaeaceae; genus MGIIb-N2. The sequence goes on from PAOZ01000038.1 coordinate 35,116, forward strand.
GAGTAACAAAGTCACGACCGCGAAGTGCTGCTGCTGCTCTGGAAGTCTTGAGAAGAGCTTGCGAACCACGAGGGGAAGAACCAACTAGGACACGAGGGTCTTCACGGGTTCTAGATACAATTTCTACCATGTACATTCGAACTGCTGGGTCCACATATACATCCTCACAAGCCTGTTGCATTGCTACAACTCTTACTGGATCTGTAATGACATCTACATCCACTGCATCCTTCTTTCGAGTGATACGTCGTGCTAAGATTTCATCTTCATCTGCTCTGTCTGGATATCCAACACTCATCTTGAACATGAAACGGTCAAGTTGCGCTTCAGGTAGAGGATAGGTTCCTTCTTGTTCTACAGGGTTCTGAGTTGCCATCGTTAGGAACGGTGCCGGAAGTTTGTGTGTTACAGTTCCAATAGTAACTTGCTTTTCTTGCATTGCTTCTAGGAGAGCCGCTTGTGTCTTTGGAGGAGCACGGTTAATCTCGTCAGATAGAAGTAGATTACAGAAAATAGGTCCAGGCTTGAAAGTAAATTCTCCCTTCTTAGCATCGTAAATGTTAGTTCCCGTAATATCTGCAGGAAGTAGGTCAGGTGTAAATTG
>PAOZ01000039.1 GCA_002708695.1 Methanobacteriota archaeon
AATTTGAATCTGTACAACCACTCCCTTTGTTTCTCCATTTCTCAATAATCTTTGATCTGTAATTTCTGAAGAATTCACTGCTTCTTCAAACATCAAATCAATTGTATCGAATGAGGAATTCAATCCAGTGGGAATCCCTGAAACAAGTGGTTGACGAATCATTCCGGTATCCAATGAAATTACAGATGGATGCAATCCAATTTGATTCTGGAATTGTATCACTTGATTTGCCATGTTTGCATCATTTCCATCTGCATCGATTGTCACATAAATTGTGGTACTTGAAGCAAGGATATAACGGGCTTCAAGATCTTCAATCTCCTTGAGTTCAGGGGTATCTTCAGGAAGGAAACTCTCAACGTTCATGATTGCAACACCTGCTGGTGAAACAACGATTAGAAGAGCAAATACTGCCAATAAGGCGGACCAAGAATTCTCTTGAACTGATTCTGGAAGGACCAAAGGTCGATCTAGAACATCATCATCTCCGACTTCTCGTCTGGACAAAAAGAGGTCTTCAAGAATAAATCGACTTACAGCCCAACTTAAGAGAATACCTGTCGCCATCACCAATCCCAATGATCTCTGAATCAAAATTGGAGAAATGATTGCAAGCATTACTGCAGCAATTGTTGTCATCATCGCAACAAAGAGCATTTGTCTCACTTCATCCCTTGAACGTGAAGAACGACAGTACCAGAATGCCCCATCTACAGCTACTCCCATGACAATAGGCAACGCAATCCCATCAATGATTGAAAATTGATGGCCAGCAATAGAAAGAATACTCACGGTTGAGAGCATCACAACTCCAACACCTGCAAGGGTCGCGGAAGCAATGACAAGGTCTCGTAATCCAAACCACAGTAAACCCAACAAGAGAATGAAAGAAGGAATCATAACTGCTCTAAGATCTTCTTCAGCAGTCTCCTTTGCCACCCCAAATAGCAAGTTAACTCCAGCAGTACTAAACTCATAATCTGTTGATTCGGAGGCTAATTCTGACCAATCAAAAAGAGGACTCCAATCTGTCGGTCTCTCATATCCCTCAAGATGAACAATCCAAAGGATCTCATTGGATTCAGGAGGCAATAGAACCGATGAACCAGGTAAAGAGGGGCATGCAATATTAACTCGTGAATCAGAAGGAAGGAGAACCAAGGTTTCTTTGAACGCATGAATCTGATTGATTGTAGAATCTTCAGAACACCAACCACCCTCTATTTCAGGTTGTAGTAATTCACCCCATCGAGTTGCATTCTCTAAATTCCTTTCAGAATCATTGAATGCATCAGACCAAGATGAATATGGAGTTTTAAGTTCAACAATCCATGACTCAGTACTATTCCATGAAATGGCCGAATTGCCATTCAATAGTTCGTCTTCAATGGAAAGTAATTCCTGAACTCGAGTTAAATTGCTGGAAAGTTGCCCTCCATCATCATGACTAATTCGAATTACCAAATCAGAATAATGCCAAGTTGCACGCTCTGCTTCCACTCGTTGAACTGCTTCATCTACAAACATCAAATCTGTAGATAGAGCTGGGTCCACAGGATCTACAATCGCAATAGCACTGAGAATCAGCAGAAGGGCGATGAAACCGAAACGAAAACGAGTAGGGTCAGAACTCATTATGTCCATTCATTCCAGTTCCCAGTATTTGGGTCTCTCCACCACCAGTTGCCACTTCCGTCCGGATACTCAACAACTTCGTATCCATCACGCATCTGTCCTTGTACCGTTGGAGATGGTTTGCCACCACCTGGTGCGGACATAGGAGGTTCGCTCCATGAAGCCTGAGCAGCGTAATCAACTGCTTGTGGCATGTCTGCACCACCAGAACGAGCAAGGAATATGATTGCACCAACAACGGCAATGATTACGAAGACGAGGACTCCAATACCGCCATAAACCAAGGCTTTGTTTTGTTCAGCCTCAGCATTATCTCCAATACCATCGCCATCAGAATCTGCTGACTCATTTGGATCGTCAGGGAATACATCGGCATTGTCTCCTACTCCATCACCATCAGAATCGACCGATTCTTGTGAGTCGTTAGGGAAAGCATCCTCTGAATCGAGTACTCCATCGCCATCACTGTCCACTGGTAACACTTCGTCTCCATCGACCTCAATACCTGAAGGAGATACGATTAGTATCAACGAAGTAGGAACATACAATCCACCAGATACGCGGAACTGTAGTGTCCCTTCGATAATGGTGAAATCTGCAGTTCCATCAGAACCTGTAATTTCACTGGCAACAATATTTGGTCCGTTCATCAATGTAACAGACATGTCCTCAATTGGATTTCCTGAATCTTTGTCCACCACTAAAACTTGTACTGTATCACCTGGTCTCGGATCTGCAGGACTGAAGGACACTGTCATTGTCTTGGCTTGAGGAGGTTCTGGATTCGGTACTGCCTCTTCAATGTGTAAAGCAGATGTAATGTAAGCCTCATCTCCAGTACCAACCTGAGCAACACTCAAGATTGTATAATCGTCAATAGGACTGGAAAGAACTGGAAGACGTAAGTCCGCACTGCTTCCTTCACCCCAAGCAATTGAGTTCATATCAGCAAGTAAATCCTGAATCAACGCCATTCCATCCAAATCCTCAGATTCGTATTTTGTGTTACTCTCAATACATTCAAGACCATATTCTTCATTATCGCAAGCAACCCCATTCTCAAAAGCATGCCAACTCATTACTTCAGACTTAATGACATCATACAATTGGTCAGAAACTGTTGGAACATCCACGAGAGCGGGATCAATTCCCATCTCAGGTGCAGCAATCGCTAGAATTCGCTCAGCTGTAGCATCAGCAAGTGCGATGTTCGTGGTTTGTCCTGGACCTAAATCGCCATTGAGAACTAAATCTTCAGGTGATGCTAGAATGAATCCTGCATGCATTCCACGTGGCCAAATCTCTCCATCCTTGATGACAATCATACCAAATGATCCCATGGGAGCAACTCGAATTTCTGAAGTTCTCGAGGTATCACCATCTTGGAACTCTACACAATCACTGTCTGTCTCTCCCCATGATTCACTGGAAATATCGGGGAAGAATGGATCGAATCTCAAAGGAGAATAACCCCAACAGACACTGAATTCTCCATCTTCATTGTATACATTGTCAAGCATATTTGGAGTAATTGTAATTGCATGTACAGCCCCAGGTTGTGTGTCGACTGTGTAAACAGGGAATCCTGAGAAATCGGCTACATGATCCATGCCACTGACGGAAAGACTACCGTTTGTAACGACAGATATTGAACCTCCTAGACCGGTTAATGTATTCTGTGTGGGGTGAGGAGCCTTCGCCTGAACAATCGAGATATATGTTCCAGGTTTACTCGGAGTAATGGTCAGTGTAGCTTCGCCATTCTCATTTGTGGTTAAATCCACAGTTGTGAACACTTCAAACGGACCATCTGTGAAGATTGAATCTATCAATTCAGGAGATAGTTCAAGATCAGATTCGTCAGATTCATCATCTTCCTCTTCTTCTTCGATGGTAAAACAATTTTTATCGGGGTCAGAAGTTGAGATTGCATCTACAACAGTATCATCCATATTCCTCAGATCTACATGGATGCAGTAGTACCCTGGATCGAGATCGGCCGTGTCAAGTTCGAATTCAGTGTCATAATCATCTTCACCAACGTCGTAATCCATCTGTTCAAAAGAAGTGTATGAGGGACCAGTTTCATTACCATCAACAATCATTATGAGGACGTTATAATTTTCATCATCACCCCATACAGAATCGTAGTATACATCACCACGAATGCCGTCCAATTCTCCTTCATCTTCTTCGAAATCCCAAGAAAAATCTCTGATAACGCGCTTTAATGCCCCTTCGAATGATCTCTCAATACTTTCATCAGTGACATCGTCAGCATCGAAAACGATATCGTCACAAGAAGTGGGTGCTCCGTCAACGTCCGCAGGATATTGAAGGAGAGTGCCTTCGATACTCCACTTTCTAAATGTATCAGCATAAGCACCTAGATCGACTTCTGCGCTACCCCAGTATGACATCATGACATAGTCATTGAAGAGTTCGTTTCCATCTCCGTCAAAAACATCCACATCGAACATGTAACAATGATCATCTGTTCCATCTTCATCTTCATCAGTAATTGCATCTCCATCAAGTGAAACTGTTAGATTTTCAACCTTATCAAGATTATTTTCTGCATCTGGTTGTTCATCTGATGCATCATCACAATCATCCCACCCGTTGTTCAATGAGTAGTATCCTACATACCGACTATCGTCATCGCATCTGTATTGTGTGTTAATGTTTACAGATGCTGAATCGAACCATGTAACTCCTTCATCTGATTCATCATCGCAATCAAAATCATCATTATTCAATTTGTAGAATTCTACGCCATCGTTTCCATCGTCACAAGGATAGTATGTCTCGTATGGAGTTTCATCTGACCAGTCTCCACAATCGTTCTGTTCGTTATTGATTTTGTAACTCTCCCAGTCATAAATTTCCATCCCATTATCACAATAGAACGTATGGTCTTCATGATCACCATCGTCATCACCATCGTCATCATCTTCGTCATCATCTTCAGAACCAATGAGACCGTTGTCATTGAGCAAGTCAAAACCAGCCTGTGGAGATATTCGTAGTACTGCCACCTCAACTTCTGCTCCCTCAACTGGTCCTACACCATTGTAGACTTGAGATCTGATTGTGATGTCTTCACCCATCAGACTCTGCTGAGGAGATTCGACAAGAACACCAAGAGCTGAAACTGTGAAAATCTCATCATTTCCTTCAAGCCCCATCTGTACAATCATCGGCAATGAAAGGAGTTGCATTTCCATCTCAAAACGATCCTCGCCTTCAGAATCTCGAATTACACCAGAATCTTTCAATTCGTCAAGAATGTCATCAAACTCCCACATTTCATCTTCAAAGACTGGAATCTCAAGAACGCCAACATAACGCTCACAATTCCAGTCCCCACAACCATCACCATCTGAAACCTTCTCTAGGTTCACTGAATAACGATCTTGACCTTTCGACTGAGTTACACCAAAATTAATTGAATTTGGATGATTTTCATCGCTATTCCATACATCCAATTTGATTCCAATCATAGGAGTATACATGTTATGTTCAAAGGTCTTGAAATCGGGGATTGAGTCCATATCATCATCTAAATCCATGAAATGAGTGGCGTTTTCTTCGTCATACTTTGAAGAGAAATCATCCCATGGACCCTCTCCAGCGAAATGACCCAACCATTCACCGAAATCAGCCAAAACTTCTCCAGTTACATTCCAAGCAGGATCTTGCAATGAATCAAGTGCTATGTTCAGAATATTCTCAGGCAAATTGTTGAATGCTGAGAATGCGGTATTGACATGAGGATGATCGCTCTGCATTTTTGCTGTCCAAGCTTGTCCTTCTGGTGTGTCTAGAACTTTCTCGTATTCCCAAACAATTCGATCAGGAATATCATCACCATCTGTGTCCTGAATATCCGTCTCTTCAAGGCGATCTGCCATCTCAACAAAACGAATCAAAAATCGCTGGAATGGAGTCATGTTGTCAAAGTCTTCATCGAGAAGTGGTCCAATAAATGCACCAAGGCCTTCTCCGATTGCTTCGGGATGATCAGAGATAGATAAGACTGCAATATTTCGCATCAAGGTCTGAATTGATTCAAACTGACGTTGATTGTTGGCAAGGTTGTCTAGAGCGGTGGTGATATTATCCCATTCTCCTGTTGCGGTCATTGCATCGTAAGCCGCCTCAAAGTCGCCAGTTCCCTCGAAACGAGTGAAATTCTCTATCAAATCAAATTCACCTAAGTATGGAGGAATATCTTGGAAATCATTCATGACTCGTGGAATTGGAAATTGATCCAAGTAAGTCAATACTGCAACCACAAAACCAACTGAAGCCGCTGAATCATCAGATTCCAAGAACAACATCAATTCCTCTAAGAACTCTGCACCAGCAGACATATTGTACTGATTTTCATCTTTTGCAGAGTCAATCATTTCATCCCAAAGTGCTTCGCTACCTAAAGCACCAGATCCACGGCAAGCATCTTCGACAAACTGATCCCATCCGCCATTGTTCATCACAATATCTCGGAGATCGGTAAACTCCTCAGCAATATCTGCTGTTGGATTTGCCATATCCCAAGTGTCATCGATGCTTTGCAACACCTTCGAAACCTCTGCTCCAAAAATTTCAGAAATCTGTGATGGATTGTCAGTTGCTAGTAAATTTCCACTTTGAGCAGTTACACTAGCCCCATAAACACCACCACTAGCGGTTACAGGTACAGTGTATGTACCCATCCAAACTGTTGTAGAAGAATCAAACTCATCGACACCTTGGCTAGAAAGAGCAATTGTGTCAACAACAATAGGAGGGCTTGAAGGAGAGACTCCATTGAACCTATCCAATGGATCAAGATCTCTGTAATGAAGAATATCAGCAGTCACCAATGTATTGGAAGAATCAGCGCCTCTAACGTTTGCATGAACCGACACTTCTGTTCCCACTGTAGCGAATTTAGTGGTCACATAACCATCGACTTGCAATGTATCAGAACCATTGGACGAAGTGTCATTTGGAGCGACAACTATTGCTGAAACGGGGGCTGCTATTAATAAAAGAACGAGTAAAAGTGGTAACCGGTGGCTTGCTCTCATAAATCATGAGCCCTAGAGTTAGTATATGGAAGTACTGCCTTACATCAAAAATTTCAAAATTTCAAAACTAATACTCAAAGACCATTATCTGAGCAATTGAATCATCTTGAACATAATGAGAACATGTTCCAAATTCTCCATCTATAACAGTGAGTAAGCCGGTATTAATTTGAATTTGGAGTACCGGAAGTCCAGCAGAAGCAAGAACAGATGAAAGGGGGGAAATTATTCCTGAGCTTGACCCCTCAATTTCCCATGACCCTGCAGTGTTTAGAGAACCGGGATCTTGAATACAATTCGTAGCAATAGGAACATTAGATTCAGTAAGATTGACCAATGAACCAAGTAACCCAGAATCAGAAAATTCCAAATTGGAAGGGATGGATATCTCGGAGTAACCAGAAGGAGATTCTACGACCATGTTTTCTCCAATATTTCCACGTTTAACATTCATTTCAATATCCCAATTTGACACTCCATTGCAGGTGAAACTATCAGGTAAACAAGCACGAACTAATTGTTGATTTTCAGTAATTTTTCCCATAACCAAATTGGGTCCAGTTCTTGACTCATAACCTGATTCAGTACCAACGAGAAAAGAACCACTGCCTTGTTCAATAGACCAAGGAGTTGTCGAATGAATTACTCGAATAATTTGATTAAATGATGATGCTCCTGCATCCCAATTCATTACAAACCATTCTTGGATTAGAAAATCATTTGAATCACGTTCTTCAATATGATCGATAGTCAAATCTGCCTCAATTCTACCTGATCTACCTTGTTCGTCAATTAATTCCGTGATTATTACAGAACCAACGACCCTCTTTCCCTGTAATTCGTTTTTACATTCATCACATTTCTCTGGTTGTAATTGCATCATGTCAAGTTCAAATGATGCAATTGCGCCTACATCAAATTGTTTCAAATTCAACGAATCCATAGATGAACGTGTAGAGAGTTGCACATATCCATCCAAGGAAGTTACAGGATCAAGCACTTCATTCGATTCATCGAAAGAAAAGTCAACCCAAGTAGTTGCCAAAATCACACTAACCAAACACAGGGTTTCAAGCCATCGAAATTCGGTGCCCACGAGTCATCCGAAGGAGTCACACATCATGTGTTTACCGCTATAATTTGTGATTAAATTGAGAATTCTGGAGCGGAAGGGGCCAAATATAAGCACTTCTCGGAACGGTCTGAGGGAAGCAGCATGGCGGACGCAATGACTCAAATTAACGATGCTTGGAATCAGTTCAATGAACTATTGGATTCAGGGAATGAGGCATCGATTGTTACCAAGATTTTTCTTACAATTATTGGAATTGCAATCCTGATTCTTTTTGAGAAAAATTTCATTCTTCGAAGATGGGAAGGAATTGTTGCTGCAACCGACGCCTCTTGGGATGACCGAATTTTCGGACCTCTAAGAACTCGAATCTACATATTTACCATCGTAGGAGGAGCAAATATTGGCGTTTTGTGGATTGATTCTGCAAATCCAGGGTGGGCGGAAACAGGTGCTCCTTTGTTCAATGCCATGTTCATCATTTTGGCTGCCACTCTAGCAAGTGTTACTGTAAAATTCATTTTACCAGAATTACTCAATCGATTCCAAAAACAATCTGCAGTAACCGTATCTGGTGGAAATCCACTTCTTGTATTTCTTTTCAGAGCAGTGATTTGGTTCGGAGGATTGTATTTAGCACTCTCAGAACTAGGAATCGAACTATTTGGAGTACTGGCTTCATTGGCAGTATTCTCGCTGATTATTGGATTAGCAATTCAACAAACTTTGGGTAACATCGTTAACTCATTCATGTTGGCTCTTGATCGGCCCTTTGAAGTCGGCGATCGAATCGAAGTTGATGGAGTAATGGGTACAGTAATGTCCATTGGAATTCTTTCAACCAAACTACTTACTCTAAAAGAAGAACTGGTCGTTATTCCAAACAACAGCTTAGTGGATTCAACGGTAACCAATTATGCCCGTGGTGGAGGAGATGGAGTTGCCCGTAGAATATCTGTCCAGATGGATTACGGAGTTGCCTATGATGAAGATCCCGCTCATGTAAAACAAGTAATGTTGAGAGTTTCTCGTTCCTGTCAGTATGTTCTGTCTGAACCACGCCCAAGAGTCATGATGACAGAACTTGGTGATTTCGCCAAAGTATTCAGACTGTTTATTTGGATTGGAGATTACAATGATGAAATCGTTACTCGAGATTATCTAATTGAGCGAATGGACCGTGCATTTGAGCGAGAAGGAATTGTAATTCCTTATCCAACAGCAATCGAAATGGCATCTCAAGAAATACACCCAGATCCAGAAGTTGCGGCTAAGAAATTACAAGACAAGGAAGTTCGACGTCAGCGTGCAGTTTCTGCATACCGTCTTGAGGAAGCAAGACTACGCAAAGAACACTCTAAAATTACTGCAGAACTTGAAGAATTGTACAGCAATGTCAAGAGTGGAAAGATTACAGGAAAGGATCTTGCAGATATGCAAGACCGAATCCGTGAACTGGAACAATCCCTTGCACTTGACATGGATTTGGACGATTGATTTCATTCAGATTCAATTGCAAGTTTTACTTTGCGTTCTCCGGGTCTCAAAGAAAACAGCACTGGTAACAATACTAAACTTGAGATTAATGCAAGTAAAATAGCAACTAGGAACACTTGTCCAAACAGTCGAAGAGGTGCTAATCCTGACAAATTCAGTACTGCAAACCCTCCAGCAGTGGTGATTGCAGCACCGGCCATTGCTCGACCTGTGGTAACTGTAGTTCTTGCCACCCATACATCAGGAGTACTGGTAGGGTGTGCCAGTCTTTCTTCTTCGTATCTATGCGCATAATGAACGGCATAATCTACCCCTAATCCCAACGTTAAAGCTCCAATTGTGACAGTTTGAGCATTCAATTGATAGCCTAATATTCCCATTAATCCATAGACCCAAACCACTACCATTCCCAAAGGAATCCACATGAATAAACCAGTAACAAATGCTCTCTTCTTGTCTTTCTTTTCTACAGATTGCAAGCCAATTAACATGAATAAAATAACTGTTGCGACAACCAAAGTAGACATCACGGCTGCAGAAGCGACGCCTTCTGTAACTTGAGCGAGAATCAATGGGCGTCCAGCAACCCCCATTTCTCCTTCTCCTTCTAATCCTTCAAGGGCAGTTGTCAAACGTTCTTCAAAATCAACAGTGTCGCTCCAATCAACTGTTGCAGCAGAAAATTGAATCACTGTTTGTCCACCTTCGTCTGGAACATATCTAGCAGTAATTTCTCTACCAGTTTCATTGTTCAAAACCCAATAAGAAAGAGAGTCCCAATTACTCTGATTAGTTGGATTATCTGTAATAGATTGAAGAATCTCATCAAGAACTGAATTTGAATTAGCTGTAGATTCTAATGCAGATCGTAAAGACGAAACTTCTGATGAACCTTCTGTGGAACGGACTGTTGCCTCAATATCGCCGATCATTGTCCAACTTTCTGATGAAAATAAATCTGAGGATGGAATGTATTGGACATAAATAGGAGCAGGGGATGTTTCGTAACGATCAGCAAGTACCAAGAAATTCTCAACTGCTGGAATACTATCATCCAACTGATCTCTGGTATCAAATCCAACCTCTAGTGAAGTAATTCCATATCCAACTGGAACGGATAAAATCAGAGCAACTACGAGAACTTGTAGAGGATTAGAAGTCAAACTACCGAAACGATTACTTATGGGTCCTGGTTCAATTCTTGCTGCTTTCTTTATTCGTAATTTTGCAGGTGGCATTAATGACAACATTGCAGGAAGTAGAGTAACTGAAAGCAGGTAAATCATAAACAAACCTACTGCAATTACTGTTCCAAAATCAACTAAAAATTTCTGACTTGAAAATCTGAATGATAAGAAACCAACCATATCTGTGAAAATTGCAATTAACAGAGCGCCAGAAGTTAGAATTGCTCCTCTACGAATTGCATGAAGTCGAATTTCTTTCGGGAAGTCTCGAAGTGTTTCATGTTCCTCTCCAGTCTTTTCTCCTTCTTCTCTGAGTACTTCCCGATAACGAGCGACAACATGTATTCCATAATCTACTCCTATCGCAATGAGAAGGATTGGAATTGAATTCATTGCTGCATTGAATGTCAAGTTTAGAATCCCACTTATTCCGTATGTTCCCAAGATACCCAAAATTGTAGACACAAGAACCAACGCAGTATCTCGGCCGGTTCTAAATTGAGAAAATAAAATGATTGTCAAAAGTAGTACGGACATTCCCAGCAACTGTCCTATCTCTGCTCCCACTTCTGCAGTTTGAGCATTGGAAAAATGGGCAAAAGATATGCCAGCAACTGTTGCATTTGTACCTGCAATATTTTGTGCATCCGAAGTAAGTTGAATAGTCCAATTTTCTACTTCTGCATTAATTTCCTTGATTGCCACTAATTCATCTTCAGTCAGCTTCGTTGAATCCCATCCAACAGATTCGCCCCAAGTATTCAAATCAGTATCAACAAACAAAGAAATAGAAACTAAATCTGTTCGATTCCATCTTTCATTATCAGGAATCTCAACAAAATTTTCGCCATCTGCTTCATTAGATGGCAAAGATGCAATGATTAGATCCCGATAAGGAATATCTTGCATGGCAGAATGAAAGCCCATTACTCCTCCAAATGCTCCTTGCAATGCAGCAATTTTTCCTGCGAGTTCGGGGTCATCTTCAGCAAACCCACTTCCAATTGTAATACGATTCATTCCGATAATACTGCCCATCGAAGCTTCAAATCTATTCGTTCGATTTTCGCCTGAATCTAAACGATTTAACCAATCATCAGCAGGAGACCAAGTGCGTAAATTGGTGGCATTAACAGTAGGCATTGTCATTGGTGCAGAAAGAGTGCTATTCAACGCTAAATCAAGGTTGGAGGAAATAGTATCTCCACTAGAGTTGAATACCTCAAAGATTGCAGCGTCAATGGCATCAAGCCACTCTGCATCATTCGGATCCACCATCATCGACCAACCATATGCAGCAGATGCGGGACCTAGAACAGACCCCGCGCCAGTATCCAATCGGTGAGCACTTGATTCAGAATGCTCGTGCATTTCTGCTTCTAAATTAGCCAACATCATCCATGTTGATTCTTCATTCAAATCACCTTGTTCAAACTCTACTAATAGACGAACAATATCTATTGAAGATGTATACGTCTCCTCGATTTCATAAAGAAGGTCGACATCTTCATTTGTTCGACGATCCGGATAAAATGCATCCTCTGAATTATCAAATTCTATTCCCATTCCTAATGATTCAGGAATCGGGCCTGCCACAAACATTGACAGAAATAATACAAGAATCAAAAATACAGCTACTGATGTCTTTGGCTTATCGATACTCCAATGTGTAAGAGAGTCAAATGGATTACGCATTGATACCTTTTTTACAAGTCATGTTGTAAATTATGTGGCAAATCTATGTCCAATAATGGGAATCAAGACGCTGGCACCATTGGCCGAGTAGAGCCACATGAAGGGCATTGTTCTTCAGACGATTCACCATAGTCATGAGCACAAGCTGGACAAGCGGGGGCCAAGACCATCGTCGTTCCTTCATCAATCTCCAATCTTTCTTCATCGACTCGCTCAATTCGAATTGAGTCACGCTCAATATCTTGAATCTCAAACCGTCCAGGGCCACCCAATGTTGCAAGCATATCAGGAGGCATAGAAAGAGTGCCTGTATCGTCAATCAATAACTCTCGAGTTGCGGCGAGATCTAAATCATCAACATCGTTTCCATGTTGCGCCACAAATCGTCCATCTCGTAATTCCAATGCTCTACTAGCAAAAGAGGAAATCTCTCTACTATGCGTTACAATTAGGAATGCTACACCTGATTCTTCATTTAATTCACGGAACAAATCAATGATTCTCCTTCCAGTAATTGGATCTAGAGCACCTGTAGGTTCATCTGCAAGAATGACTTTTGGATTGGTAATTAATGCTCTACCAATGGCAACTCTCTGTGCTTCTCCACCAGACAGGGTAGGAGGCAAAGATGATGCTCTATCTCCAATACCCAATGATTCCAACATTTCCATTGCTCTCTTTCTAGCTTCTTTGGCACGAACTCCAGCATGTCTCAATGGCTGAGCGATATTGTCTAGCGCATTTAGATCAGGTAATAGGTTGCCTTCTTGGAAGATGAAAGATACTGTTTCCTGCCTAAGTCGAACCAAATCTGCTCCAGTAATTCGAGTCATATTCTGTCCATTGAGATATACAGACCCAGCACTAGGCTTCATCAAACCACCTAACGCCTTCAACAAAGTTGACTTCCCACTTCCTGAAGGGCCAACTACTGCTACTGCTTCTCCGGCTTTGATTGAAACAGAAAGGCCACGAAGAGCAACAACGTTTCCATCTTCTTCATTTGAAGTATATACGTGATACAGATTCTTAGCCTCTAGGACTGGAGTATTATCAATTAATTGATCTCTCTCTTTCATATCTTCACTCCCCCTTCAAAACAATCGCCAAATCGGATCTTAACGCCTTAGCCGTAGTCAAAGTTAATGCCAATACTACAGCTACCAAGACTGCTATACTGACCATGGCTAAATCTATCCATGGCCAAATCAATTCACGTTCAATAACAGTTGAAGCACCCCCAAATATTTGGAAAATAAATCCAAATATTGAGAAGAATCCATTGAAGGATTGGGCAACACCTGCACCCAATACAAGACCCAATAGCATACTAGCAATAACAATAGCTAGAATTTCAAACAAAACTAGACGCATGACTTGCCTAGGACTTGCTCCAATCGCTTGTAAAATTGCCATCTCTTTCTTCCTCTGAGAAAGAACAAGGGAAAGGAAAACGAAGGAAGATGCAACCGATCCAATAGCTGCAACCACGAATTGAAGACTTAGTAGGCCTGGTGTTCCAAAAATCAACCCACCATTTCTCTCAACTGCTTCTCTTGCAGAGGTCAAATCTGAAACTCCAGTTACGGATTCATTGGATTCAATCTGAACCCTTAGATTTGTTAGAGCATCTTCGTTAGTATCCGCTAAATGTTCATTTCCAGATCCAACCCAGACATACCACTGGGTAGAAGTAATTGTGGAATTAGAATCCATATCTGTGAGTAGTCGATAGGTTGACTCGCCGATTATTATTTTATCTTCAGCTTCGGCAGAAGGCAAACCGGGAAGATATCGATGACGACCAAGATGATTGAGTTCAACATTAAATTCTGATTGTTCAATAGAAATCGTGGTTTGCTCTGATAGAATATCCATTACCTGTGGAGGAGGCATCATAATTAATCCAGATTCACATCCTGTAACATTAGCTGCTGAACCATCTGGGCAGATTGCATCTCCAAGTTCAAGACCAGAAAGATTCGCAATTCCAAACATTCCAGTCATATCTGCACCACTGAAATTAACCCCCATTAATGGATTCCCAAATCCAAAATCTGGGGCGATTACGATGGTTTCAGTTAGATCTGTACCACTCAAATTAGCACCATTAAATCCAGTGTAAAAGAAAACCGACCTCTGTAAATCAGAACCACTGAAATCGGCACCTGAAAGTACCGATTGTGAAAAATTGGTTCTTCGGAGATCTCGATCTGAAAGATCGGCTCCAGTCAAGTCAAGTAGACTCATGTCTCCTCTCCAAGGATACTCTTCAAAGATAGGAGCAAGCGCTTCTTCGGACATGAAATCATCAAGATCTGGAGATGAAATATTGAGTCTAATACTACTCGAAATAAAACCAACTTGTTCAGAAGTATTCTTGTCTTCAAAGGTTGGTTCAAATGTATCTCCTAATCCTCTCCGAACAGTATCTGGAAGTCTAAGTTTGAAACTAGCAGATTCCCCAGCAGTGAAACCTCCATTTGCCCATCCATCAACTACATTTTGGATATCGTCACCAGGTACTGATTGAGCCGACCACAAGAGAACATTTTCATTTCCATCAAGAACCACCCACGCTTCAATGGTGGATGAGCCATCAGTTGTAGAAACTGCAACAGTTGGAACCGCCGTACTATGAACAGTAGATACATCTAATCCAAGATCTTGAATTGCAGTCTGAACGATTAACTCTGCTTGAGTAGAATTAATCGATTCATTAAACTGAATGCTGAGAACTGAACCTGTATTTGCATCAGCAGTCCGTTCATCAACCAATGTTCCTGTTGCCCCCTGAACTGCTGCGAGAGTAACAATTGAAAGTGTCAGAACCATAATGGTGGCTAAACGACCTATTCCCTCTCCTCCACCAGTTTTGAGACCTCGACGAATATCCTTCAACAATGGAGTCCATCCAAACATCAAGGAGAAAAATCGAGGGCCCAAAGATGCAATCCTTCCGAAAATTAATGCTCCACCAATCCATAACAAGAATGGACCAAAAAGACCAATCAAACCATCGATGAAGAAATTCTCTATTAAGCCAGATTCTCCTGTTGAATCTTCAATCCATGCCTCAATAACTGCAATTAAACCAATTAAGAACATAATTACATGAAGAGCAGTTTTTGGCTTCTTTCTAGTTGGTATCTTTCGTACTCCTTCATCAATTTCTAATTCAAGGAAATCCTTTGTCCTACTATTGCCGAACAATAATGCAGCACCAATAGTACATATTGCTGTGAATAAAATGGAGGTTAGGCCAAGTTTCACACTGATGTCAAATTCTAATTCTTCAAATTCCATGAATCCAACCGCTGCTAAAACCAATCTAACAGCTTGAAGGGCGAAAATAAATCCTAGGAACCATGCTACTGAGCTCATGACTAATACTTCACGAAGAACCATGCTCTGTAATTGGCCTGCTGAACCTCCAATGGTTCGATGTATCGCGATTTCTCGACGTCTCTGTTCCAAAGATAGTACCAATCCATACACAAGAATAGCTAATGAGAGGATGATGATTGGAATCATCAGAATATAATCAAAGGTCTGAATCAACCCTAGGAAAATTTCGAGGAACGTGATTGTTCCAGAAATTGTGTCATACCAAAATAATTGGATTCCCCCAGTATAATTCATTGGTTCACTGCTGAGAGATCCTTCTCCATACATTGTAGATTGGCTCAAGCGAGTTAACCAGTCCTCTGCATCAGAAGTGGAAGACGTAGGTAATAGACTTCGTTCAACTGCAATTCCCAAATATCCATGATCTGAATCCATCAAAGTGGTTAACGATTCATTATCTAGAATCGACCAAGTCATGAAAACAGGATTGAAACCAAACGTAGGATTCCCAAATTGCCAATCGTCATAAATTCCAGAGACATTTAGATTCTCAACGGTCAAAGTTAGTCTACAATGTTGCAATCCCCCGCCTGTACGTTCAACAAAGCCGGGACATTGACTTCGATCTATCTTCTCAGGATCTACTGCTGTATCCAACACATAACCGAACTCTAATGAATCAATTGTATCATTAACTTGAATTCCTAAGGGCCCTGCAATGCTGGCAGGTAAGATTACACTCCGATTGTCAATCATATCTTGATGGGATGGCCAAGGAATGTCGTTCAACATCTGTTTGTTGTGTCGTTCTGCTAATTCTCCATCAAAGGCACCTGGACCGAGAAGACGAAGCATTCTCTTGGTGAAAACTGGTGGTCCATTGGCATCTGCTTCAGGAAAATCAAATGATTCATTTTCCAACAATGAATTATTCGAACTAGCTGATTCAATCGAAAGATAACCAGCATCAAATGCTTCGATATTACCGAATACACCTGATTGTCTTATGGCTTGTCTCCCGAAGGTCAAGGTACAATCTGCAATTTCCTCTTTCAAAGAAAGTTCTTCACATACTTCGACAAGCAACGAGGTATCATTCGTGAATGTACTATTTGCAAAATCTCCATCAGGGCCAGGTGGCGGAGATAATTGCTCTACTTTTGCATCATATACATCATTCTCA
Organism: Methanobacteriota archaeon; assembly: GCA_002708695.1. Lineage (GTDB taxonomy): Archaea > Thermoplasmatota > Poseidoniia > Poseidoniales > Thalassarchaeaceae > MGIIb-N2. Next base: position 16,693 of record PAOZ01000039.1, read on the forward strand.
ATTGAGAACTGTAAAAATGTTTGAGACAAACCGTTTCCGTATGCAAGTACTGTTGTAATTACTAGAGAAGCAAGAAAAACTCCTGCAATAATTGCAAGACCACGTTCCCTACCTCTCCAAGCAGATTCTGCTGCCATTCTGGTATTGGAAGGAAGATCTAGAACTCCATCTTTCAATCGCTGAAAGCGTGTTTTATCGTTCATTCTTCTTCATCTCCTGAAAGTGAATCAATTATCTCATCTCCCCAAGCAGTTCGAATATCAGAGGCTGCAGTTACTCCATCACGAAGAAGTAACATCCTATCTGCTTTAGATGCAAGAACTGGATCATGAGTTACCATTAGAATAGATATTGGATTTTCAGAATCATGACATAAATCATGGAATAATTCCAGAATCCCTTCGCCAGAACGTGAATCTAAGTTACCTGTAGGCTCGTCTGCCAACAAAAGAGGACGCTGGCCAGCAACTGCTCTTGCGATTGCTACTCTCTGCCTTTGACCTCCTGATAATTGGTCAGGAATGTGGTCAAGCCTATCTCCTAGGCCAACACGTGTCAATGCTTCTGCTCCTCTTTCATTCGCTTCAGAGTCACTCGCACCAGACAAACCAAGAGCAAGAGCGACATTATCCAATGCAGATAGATGTTCAACAAGATGGAAATCTTGGAAAATCCAACCTACTGCATGTCGTCGAATCTTCACATTTCCTGCAGGATTTCTAGTACCATATTTGAATTCATTAAGTTGGACTGAACCTGAATCTCCAGCAAGTAAACCTCCAATAATATTGAGAAGTGTAGACTTTCCACAACCTGAAGGTCCCATTAAGGCGACTAACTCACCTTCCTTAATTTGTAGATTAATTCCTTTTAGAACCTCAATCCGTCGGCGACCGGAACCAAATCCCTTGCGAAGATCGTCTACTTCCAGTAGCATATATACAATGGGGATATTACAGAGAATATAACCATATGTTAAACATTGTAAATACAATAATTGTGAATATTACTTCTTCAATTCCAGTGCTTTGGAATAAGCCTGTGAATGTAAAATCGCTACATTTTCGGGTGAATACTTAGATGCTGCAAGTATCAAATCTTCTCGTATAGGCCGATTATTCGAATCACGAGTAACTCGTTCGTCATTCAGTTTTATTATTGCTTCTTTCCAAGATAAAATATCAAAGGGTGGTAGAATATTTGATTCAGGAGGGTGTTCATTTTGAGCACCTAAATCATTGACAAGTACCGGACATCCTGATGCCATTGCTTCTACCACAGGGAGACCAAAACCTTCCGCTGCTGAGGGAAACAGAAGGGCATCAGCATGCTGTTCCAAAGCAATCAATTGCTCTTCCTCGACCTTGCCATGCCATCTCAATCTAACTCTCAATTTTGAGGCATGTTGTTTCAAACGGGACTCAGCTAAAGAATCAGACTCTGCGCCGATCTTGTGTACGACTATACTTTGACGAATCTCTGAATCTAAATCACCGATTACATCTAAAACAAATGAAATCGCTTTGCGTCGATCTTCGCTTCCAATTACTAAAAGATGTAAGGAATCAGGTTCTAATTCTGGTCTTGGCCTCAAATTTTTTCGAGGATCTCTATTATGTACATCAACACTATTCGGAACAATTTCTATGGGAATGTTGGGCATTAATTGAGCAAGATGTTCAGCGGTTTTCTTGCTTATACAAATTGCCATATTTGCACGACTTAATCCTCTTTTTAGACGGCGAATGTCCATTCCACGAACTATTCCTGGATTTTTATTTCCTATCTCAATTGGTCCCCAATCTGTCTTCATTATTTTCGGATCAAGAAGAAAAAGATCGTGGACAGTAATTACCACTGGACAGAAAATTTTCTTCGGAACGAGGTGAGCCTGTTCTTGATCGGTAATATGAATTAGGTCTGGATTTGTTATAACGGCGATTTTTTTTACTTTCCTTGGATGTGAAAACCAACGTCTTCTAAGACGTTGTAATGGGCCTGCATCATCCATTGAGTGATTGACTTCTTGTATTATTTCCCACCCTGAAACTAATCCTGATTCTAATCTCTGTATTGTCGCATTATGGGCACGTCCAAAGCCAGAAGTGAGAGGTAATTCGCCCCCTCGAACCAGAAGCACCCGGTTGCCCATACCCCCTCCACCTTGAATCCGCACTACAAGTCTGACGCTTTGTCGCCACCTTGATTCGCAATGATTGAGAAGATGCACCATGGCGGCAGCCACTGAACGTCCTACACTCCTGATAATCAAGGGGTCTTTCTCTCAATTTGGGGGAGCAGAAAGGGATGTCGTACGTCAATTAGAGGCATGGCAAGAATTGTTTAATCTAAGAATTGCCACATTAAATTCTCATCCAGAACTTGAACATGAAACAAATAGATTGGAAATTCCATTATTTGTATCAAATCCAACGTGGTCTGAATCTTCATCTGCATTTGCAAAAATAACTGCAAAATCTAGCAAAAATGCAAGTAAAAGATGGAAGGATTTCATTCAAACACAGTCAGATGTGCTAAAAGAAGTTGATGCGATACATCTTGTTACTGGTGCCGGTTCGATAGAGGTGGCCTCTTCAATTCCTGAAAAAATCCCCATTCATGTTCACATGCTAGAACCAAATCGAGGATTACACGGAGAGACAGTATTGTGGGCCAAGATCGATGGTAAACAACCAAGACCAATTGGATTAACTCGTCTTCTTCTAACTCTTCCTCGAAAAAGAGATTTGAAGCTTGTCAATGATATTGCAAAGCGTCCAAATTCTATGTTTAGTGGTAACTCAGAATACATCAAAAATAGAATAATGGAAGTTCACAAAATCAATGCAGGAGTTCTGCTGCCTTGTGTTGATTTGTCAAAATGGACAAGTCAAGATAGTGACTCTTTTGGAAATTATGTTGTAACAATTGGTCGAGCAAGTTGGGTTAAAGGGACTTGGGAATGTATCGAAATGCTTCAAGGAACAGGCATAGGATTAGTACATGTTGGAGGAGGAAATGAAAATGACATTGAACAATTGAAGGCACTTGCTGGAAAAAACAATGTCAATTTCGAAGTGTCTTCTCGCTTAGAACACAATGAACTAGCGAAATTACTCAGTTCTTCTCTAGCCGTAATTTCAATGGCCCATAATGAACCATTTGGTCTAACACCGGTGGAATCACATGCAGTAGGTGTCCCGTCTCTTATGGTAAATGAAGGAGGATTTTCATCAACAATTATTGATGGAGAATCTGGAAGATTACTGCCTAGAAGTGACTACAATGCATGGCATTCTGCTTTGGAAGATGCTGCCAAACCAGAGAATAGAAAGAAATGGTCGGAAAAAGGAAGAGAAATTGCCAACAACTTAGAATTAGATCCTCAAGGAAGAGCCAAAGAACTTCAAAAAATAATCCATCAACTCATTCAATGACAGGGCGAGCTTGAAAAAATAAAACATAACCAAGCGATAATGCCGAAAATATAAACAAAATTAACGATGTAGTTATTCCAATTGAAGGTGAAGTATAGATTCCCAAATCAAAGGGTAATAGATCTAAAGCAGTCTCACCTCTTCCTAATTGTCCTCCTATTGAACCAAGAAAAATTGTCATAATAAATCCTAAAGAGGCTGATAATCCTTGAAGAATTGAAAGTCCCCTATGTTCCCAAATTCGATAGCCACAAAGTCTCCTTCCTGAAATTACTCCACTCCAAAAACCAATACATAGTCCACTAAAGATCATTTTGTTTAGAGTCATACTATTTTGACCACCCATCGATTCAGAAGTTAGATATCCAGTAATAATCGCCATAGGAATCATCAAAACTCCAAAAATAGAAGCCATATATGCTGCGGAATCAAGATGTGAATGTAATCTCGATGGAAGGCGCTCACCAAATGAAGGCACTAGTGCAGCAATAACACAAATAATTGTACCAATAGTTGCAACAGCAAAAGATCCGACTACCATCTCAGTTGAAATTGCATGAAAAACGCCCATTGACACCATCAAGAATCACTCCCTAATGATGCAATATGATTAGGCCCATAATGCATCCATTGTTCATCACTCCAACCCTCAGGACGCCTAGGATCATCTAGACTAATAGTAACAGATGAATTATGGAAATTCCGATCTTTTGGAGATTCAATAATACTCTTTTGGGCATTAGATGATTTTAGATCCTCGGCCATAAATCGTTGAAGAGAAATTAGAACTGATGCAGTTATCATTGCTAAAGATAACATCAATAATCTTGCAGGATTGACATCAACAGATGATACATTATCAGTAGACAATGTGGTCCATGCAGTTGTAGTTTCAAATTCAGAATTAGAA
>PAOZ01000040.1 GCA_002708695.1 Methanobacteriota archaeon
AATTTTTATTATTATAAAAAGTTAGCGCATGTTGCCATACTTTCCATTCAGGAGTTTTGTCGCCTGAAAGTAATTTAGGTCTTAAAAAGGGGACTTGGGCACCATATTTTTTCCCTTCATCTGCAATACTCGGACAATCAGTCGAAACAACGACCTTGTCAATATTTGGACATGACATTGCGTGTTCTATACTGTGTCTAAGTAATGATTTATTTTTAATTTTAAGTAAATTTTTATTTGGCAGTCGTTTTGAACCTTTTCTAGCACATATTAAACATAAATTCATGAGAGACCTTTGATTAATTTTTTGTTCATTTCTCTCAACTGTTCAGGTGTACCTATATCTACCCAATCCTCATGCATGTGAAAAATAAAAACACTTTTATTTTTCTCTATTAGCTTTTTTAAAATCATTGGCATGGATACTTTAGTGTTTTCTTTTATAGATTTTGCTACAATGCTATCAACAACGTAAATACCTGCATTGATATAATTAATCCAGACTGGTTTCTCCTCAAAATCAATCAAATTTATTCCATCATATTTGACAACACCAAATGGGTTTTGAATTTCGTTTTTTATAACAGCCATAGTAGCAATACCATTATTCAAAAAATGAAAATCTAGAAGTTTTCTATATCCTATTTTTGATATAATGTCTGCATTAGTAACTAAAACAGGTCCTTTAAATTTCTCCATGAACTGAAAACTTCCACCAGTTCCAAGTGGATTTTCTTCTTTTATGTAAGTTATATTAACGTTAAAATTATGACCATCTCCAAAATAATTTTCAATTATTTCTGATTTGTAGTGAGTAGAAATAAAAATTTCAGTAAAGTTTTCTGCTCTAGCTTTTTTAATTATATGTTCTAATATTGGCATATTATGAACTTTTAACATAGGTTTTGGGTTATTTTCAGTTAATTTGCCTAGTCTTTTACCAAAACCTCCAGCCATAATTAAAGAAGGAGGATTTAGATCACTTTTAAAAAAATGATCATAAAAATAGCAATCAATTATTCTTTTATTTTTATCAACTATGGGTATTGCTTTAAATTTATCTTCAAAAAGCAATGTTTGTATCTGTATTAAATCTCTTGGTTCTGATACAAATTTTGGATTTTTGTTCATAACCAAACTAAGTTTATCTTTAATTGATAAACCTCTAGCCAATCCTTTTCTAATATCTCCATCAGTGACTGAAGCTAATAGTTTCAAATTTTTGTCAACCACAATTACAATTGGCAAACCAGTATTGGTCAGTAAATTAATTGCGTCAATGATAAATGTATTTTCTTCTATTAATATGGATTTCCAGTTACTTTTATTCATGAATAATCACTTGAAATATTTGTAATCAGCAATTTTAATAAATTTATATTACTTTATACTAAAAAATAATACTAAATAATCTTTTATTGTTTTACTCGAATTTAACTTATGTTTCTCTAAAATAGCTATTGAATATTTTAAATATTAATTGTTTTATAGTAAAAAATTAATTTAGAAAAATTATTATGAGTACAGAAGATCAGCCACCTAAAAATTTATGGATAGATCAATTATCAATAAATGATGCTACTCGAACAATGTTGGAAAATCAGGAAGAGGCTATTTTAGCTGTAAACAACGCTCTTCCTCAGATCAACAGAGTAATTGTAGTAATTTATAATAGACTAAAAAAATACCCAAAAAGTAGATTAATTTATGCTGGAGCAGGTACCTCAGCTAGAGTTGGTTTGCAAGATGGAGTGGAATTATACCCTACTTTTGGATGGCCAAGAAAAAGAGTTAATTTTATTATTGCAGGTGGAGAAAAGGCAGTGTTTTCTTCTATAGAAGGAGCAGAAGACGACATTAACTCTCCACACGAAATAGCTAATGAAATTAAATTTTCTAAAGAGGATGTTTTAATAGCGATCGCAGCAAGTGGAAACACTCCTTTTACAAGAGAATGTGTATTGAAATCAAAAGAAAACAAAGCACTTTCCATAGCAATTTCTAATAATAAAAATGGTGAAATTTTAAAATTTTCTGATTATGGGATTGTTTTAGATACAGGTTTTGAAATAATTGCAGGCTCAACTCGATTAAAAGCAGCAACAGCCCAAAAAATATGTTTAAATATCATGTCTTCTATGATAATGACCAAATTAGGTTTCGTAAAAAATGGTTTGATGACTAATTTAGTGCCTACTAATGAAAAACTTGTTAAAAGAAAGAAACAAATCTTAACCTTAATTTCAAAAAGAGAAAATGAACCAAAATAACGAAACATTTTTAGCTGAATACTTAAAGGATCTCCAAAAACTGTCTTACAGCTTAAACAAAGATACACTTATTCAGATGTCAAATAAAATTATAGCTACTGCAAAATCTAAGGGAAAAATAATAATTGTAGGTAATGGAGGAAGCGCTTCTATAGCAAGTCATGTGTCTGTTGACTTTCTAAAATCTGTTGGAATTAGAGCCTGTACATTTAATGAAAGTAGTTTAATTACTTGTTTTGCAAATGATTACGGATACGAGAATTGGGTGAAAGAGGCTCTAAAAAGAAATACTTTTGAAAATGACACTCTAATATTAATAAGTAGTAGTGGAGAATCTTCTAACATTTTAAATGCTGCAAAATATGCGATTAATAAAAAAATTTCTACCATAACATTTACTGGTTTTAAAAAAAATAACAGCTTAATGAAATTAGGCCACCTAAATATTTGGGTTGATAGTCTCAATTATAATTATGTTGAAATAACTCATAACCAGTTTTTGTTAATGTTGGTTGATTTGGTTAGGTTAAATTATAAAATTGAATTATAATGTAAAACCTCCATCAACTATTAAGTTTTGACCAGTTATATAAGAAGATGCGTCAGAAGATAAAAAAATTGATGTGCCTACAATGTCATTTCCCGAGGCCATTTTACCCAGAGGTACTTTTTTAGAATAGTTTTTTACAAAATTTTCATTTTGACCACTAAAAATACCACCAGGACTTATGGTATTTACTCTTATATTATATTTTCCCCAATAAGAAGCTAAATACTTTGTTAGAGCAATTACACCGCTTTTAGAAACAGAGTAAACTGCTGGAGTAGAAATTTTATATCCATTATAAAAGGAACCTTCATAGACATCGTTTTTAGGTGTCGTAACACCATATATAGATGCAATTTGGATTATGCTTCCATAGTTTTGATTTTTCATTATTTTACCAATACCTTTTGACATTAAAAACATACTAGTCAAATTTCCCTCTATAATTGAATTCCAAGTAGATAATTTATAATCTTCAAAAGGTAGTAAAAAATCTTTTATTGAATTCCCTTTTGATGCTGCATTGTTAATTAGTACATCAATAGAATTAAATTTCTTTGAAAGCGACTTAATTGTTTTGTTAACTTCTTTTTCTTTTGTTAGGTCGGTTACATAAATTTCAAAGAAATTATCTTCAGCAATTTTAAGATCTTTTTTTAATTTATTTAAAGTTTTTTCATCTTTATCTATAAGTGCTAGATGCGCACCTGAATTTAGAAGTGATTGACTTAGTTTTTTTCCAAGAATACCTGCAGCACCAGTTATGACAATGTTTTTATTTTTTATTGAAAATTGATTTTCCATTAAATGACTCATTGAAATTTATAAATTTTGTTTAATAAATTGAGTACTTCTAGACCTTCTTGAAAACTACAAGCATTCTTACCATTGTTCTGTAAAATATCTTGATGCATGTCTCTGTAAGTTTTATCTCTGCATAAGTCGATTTTTTTTAATTTTTTATTAGTTATCATTTCATTATTAACTAGATCAAATTTAAAAGTTTCACTATTTGAATTAAGTATAATTTCTCTTCTTCCTATCCTATCAAATAAGTTAAAATTATAAGAAACATGGTTACAACGTTCAAATTTTAAAATTCCAACTGAAGAGTCAATACAATTAATTTTCAAATTACTTAACTTTTCGTTAAATGAATTACTATTAATACATTTTCCAAAGAATAATCTTAAATAATCAATTTCATGACTAAACTCGAAGAGCACTCCACCGCCTTTTTTAAAATCAGAAGAGTAAGAAAGAGTATATTCTCGGTTAGGCCGCCAGTTGGGTAGGTATTGTCCTGCATAAATATTACAAGATAAAAACTTTTCTTTTATAACTAACTCTTTAATATATTTTATAAATGGATGATATCTTAAGTTATACCCTACATAAATATTATTTTTTAAAAAGTTATTTAATTTAATTTTGTTTATTTTTTTTACTTGATCAAAAATTGGCTTTTCAACTAATACAGTTTTCCCTGAAGTGAGTTTACAAATTTTTTCTAATTCTAATAAGTGTTTGTTTGTATCATTAGCTATAATTATGTAGTCAGGATTAAATTCCTGAATTGCAATTTCTGTTTTTTTATATACTGGTAATTCAAGGTCTGAACGATGGGTTACCATAGCTATTAAACACCCTAAATCTGATAAAATACGAGCGTGTCTTAGGCCTATAGAACCAGCACCTACTATAAGGGTTTTTTTTTTACTATTTTGTCTCACCATATCCCAAATGAATATTAACAATAGACTTTTTATATACATTTATTAAGTTGAATATTAAACATAATTTTTTAATTAATATTTTTAGCGTTAATATGAAATTTAATCACGCACTATTTTTAGATAGAGACGGAACATTAATAAAAGAATGTAATGGCTTATTACATGAGACTCAAATTGAATTTGAAGAGGGAATAAAAGAATTCTTATCTCATGCCATAAATAAAAAATTCAAGATTATAATGATTTCTAATCAGACGGTCGTCTCCAAAGGTTTGTTGACATATGATCAAATGCTATTCTTAAATAATAAAATAATAAAAAAAATAGATGAGTTATGTAACAAAAAAGTTTTTGACGATGTTTATATATGTCCTTTTCATCCTGATGCTCAAGTAAAAAAATATAAGCGTGACAGTAATTATAGAAAACCCAAACCAGGTATGCTTATGAAAGCTAAACAAAAATTTAATATTTCCTTTCACAGAAGCCTTATGATTGGTGATAGAATAAGTGACGTAATATCTGGAAATTTAGTAGGTTGCAATACTGTTTTAAAATTAAATGAGTACAGTTCAGCTAGATTAATAAAGAGTGATTTGGAGTATTTACCTAAAATGAAAAAACCTGATTATAAGGTAAATAGTTTAAAAGATATTATACCAATTATGGATACATTGACATGAAAGCAGTAATTTTATGTGCAGGTTTGGGTAAACGTATGGGATCATACACTAAAGATTGTCCAAAACCTCTTTTAAAAGTAAAAAATTTAACAATTATTGAGTGGCAGATAATTGCTTTAAAAAAAATTGGAGTGACAAAAATTTTTATTAATCTTCATTATTTACCTAAAATGATAGTAGATCATTTAAAGGACGGTAAATATTTAGGAGTTAAGATTGAATACATTTATCAAAAAAGGTTAAACGGAACTGGGGGAGGATTAAAACTATTTGAAAATTTTCTCAAGAATGAAAAATTTTTCTTTGTAATTTACGGAGATATACTAACTAATGAAAGCTTAGATGAATTAGTAAAATTCCATATTTTTAATAAAGCTGAATGTTCCATGTATTTTCACGAAAGTGAGAATTCTAATTCCTTGTTATATATAAACGAGAAAAATGGTTCAGTAATAGACTTTCTAGAAAGGCCAAATTTAGAAGAAAGAAAAAATTTTATAGAAAAATATAAGATTAAAAATCATTATGTTAATTCTTGCATTTACCTAATGAACCCTAGTATATTTTCCTATATGATAAATAAAAATTTTATTGATATTCCAAGGGATATATTTCATAAAATCATTTCAAAAAATAAATTATATGCTCTCAAAATAAAAAAAACTAGATTTGCAATAGACACTGTTGAAAAACTAAATCATGCTAGAAAAGTTTTTGCAGAATAATGGTTTATTCTTAAAATTTTTTACTAGTTTGTTTGTTAAGTCATTTTGTGGTTGGTTTTTTAATTATATGCGCATCGTTAGCATATTTATATATCAAATACATCAATATCAAAGAAGGTGACTAAATTTTTGGCCCATTTGAATTTACCTACATATTTTTAGAAAGTTTGATTTTAAACAAAAATTTTAAAAAGATGATTAAAGATCAAGATATTTATCTTGGTGGAAAATGGATATTTTTTTTCTTATAAGCCCAAGCCAAAACACCATTACCACCTTTGAAAACTTTATAATCAGAAATATCACTTAATTCAGCCAAAACTCTATCGATCTGCTTAACTGTTCGTGTGTGGTGATATACGTCTGTGCTACCATCATGCGTATCAAGTAATGCTTTTCTAAAATACGTGTCTTTATCCGGCAAACCTAGCCATGGATAATAAAACCTTACTGGAGACATTCTTAATAAAATTTGTTGCATTATTTTAGAATCTTTAAAATACCAATGAATTGGAAACCAAAATTTTACAAATGAATCTGAGAATGGTTTTTGCCATTTATATGGTAAAAAAAGGGTAATATGACGAAATAGATTTCCAAATCCACCAATAGGTGGATATAAAGATTTTAATATAAATCTATAATGGTCAATTACTAAACATCCACCTGGCTTTACCATTTCCCATAACTTTTCAATGCTTTTCTCTGGACTTGGAGTGTGTTGTAATACATGCATACAAACCACAAAATCGTAATTCATTTTTTTATACGGCATATTTAATATATTTGCTTGAGCTAAAGATAAATTCTTATTCCATAATTTTCTTTTTATCATATTTTTTTTATGAGCATCTACAGCGTGTGATATATCAAAACTATCAACCTTTGCTCCATTTTTAAGCATTACATATGTAAAACGTCCATTACCTGATCCAGCCTCTAAAACAGAACAGTTTTTAATTTTAGCTAAATCAATTGGGAAAACTTCTTGTAAAGTTGTAAATGAACGATCGAGTTTTTTATATTCATTTTCACTTTCATCGAACTGGTCTTCTGGAGAATCATTCCACTGATCACCAAAGTTTCCTGCATAATCACTATCACTAAACCTAGGTATGTCGTTGACTATTGGAACTTCAATATTATGATTTTTTTGTAATAAGCGATTTTTATTTTTTACGTAATGATTATTGTTTTTACTATCAAAGAAAACTTCATAATTAATCAAAAGATTATCCTCTTAGCTGGTTGATAATTTTAATAATAACTATCTTAAATTAGTATATATATCTATTGTTTTTTTTAAAAGTTTAACCATACTAAGCATCAAGAATTTAATATTCTTTTTTAACCCTGAATAGGGCTATTTTTTAGAGAATTAAAGGCGTTCATTTCGGATCAATCTCACAAGTCCCTCTACTGGTTTTGGCTACATAAAAGTTGTAAATTTTTTGTAAATAAATATAAAAGTAGAACAAATTATTTAATTTTTGTATTTATTTAATTAACAGAAGTATGTTTTCCTTTATAACAAATAATAGCTTTATTTATATTACTATAAATATCTTTAATAAAACGACTTTAAGTAATTACTTTTTGACTTTAAAAATAAAAGCAATCTATATTTGTTATGGACACTATTGAAAATCTTGATGATGTTAAAAATTGTTCTGAGGGTAATATTTTTTGGAATGCTTTAAATAAGTTTTTTTATCCATGTGTTAAGTTCTTTTTTCGATGTTAATAAAGTATTCTTCATGAACTCTATCTTATCTCCATTTAAGCTTTTATTTACACTATAAAATGCAGAAGGTATATTTAACTTATTAGTAATCTCACCAGTTGATGTGATTGGAAAACTAATGGTGCCAATACTATTTTCAATTAATTTTTTTATTGAAGTATGCTCTGTTATAACAAAAATCCTGTTATTGGATTTAATATCATTCAAATATTCTGAATAGGTTTGATCACTGGCATATGATAATCTTTTATCTTTAATAATAGCATATAAATTGTTTTCCATACATACTTCAATAATATCGTTAATAAATTTAATTGTAGTTTCAGTAATTGAAGTTCCATAAATATCGTGAATAGAAGCGTCAGGTAGAGTGAAATTTAGTGAATGAGGAGAAATTGGAAAAATTAAAATATATGACTTTTTGGGGAAATTGATTTTAACCTTATTAGAATAAATGTCAGTATACTTTAAGATTTTATAGTTTGTTCTATTGTTATTTCTTAACTTAATCAGTAAATTTTTATGATTTTTACTTATTACATATTCTCTATTCCAAGTCATTTTTGGTATGTTATAGGAAAACAAATCAATTTTTGAAAAATATTTAGGAAAGATCGAAATGGAATCCCATACAAAGGAACTTTGTGTTTTAAATTTAGTCTCAGATAAAGTAAGCCAAAAAGGTTTATAGCAGCCATTTGCTACAAAATTTAAATAATGTATATCATTTTTGACTGAATTGAAATGTTTTATTGCTATTGACTTCAAAATTTCGTCTAACATATAAGATTTATATCTTTTTTTATTTTCAAATAAATTAAAGAAAGAAAGAAAAATATAAAAACAACATTCAAAAAAGAATTTTTTTTTTGACTTCAAATCAATTTTGTATAAGTCAATCCATCTGTTTTTTTTTTCACAATCAAACTTAGCGATTTTTGAGTTTGAGTCATGAAGGATTGAAGTAAAAATTGTTTTATGAAGTTTTAGTCTTCCCTCGTTATCAATTGGCTTTGGCATATCAAAAAAATAACATATTTTGTCTGTCATGCTTTGATTGTCATCCTTTAGGCTTATTATTTGAAAAATGAATAAAAAAGATCTGTATAGACTTTTAATATATATTTTAAAAAAATATATTTCTAAAAATATTTTAAATATTAATTTTCTAAAAGGTAAATTTGAATATCTCACCAGATAATAACTTAAAACTTTACTATTTCTTATATTTTGATATGTGAAAGCTTCTATATTTAACATTGTTATTTTTAATTTAGTCTCATCTTGACTAATTTCGTATTTTTTACAAATTTTGTAAGTAAAAAATTGGTTGGCTCTTCTACAAATATACCTAAATTTCGGCTTCTTATTACATACATTAATATATAAATTCACTAAAAATTGAGGATGTTCTAATTTTTTATAATTCATCTTGAATCCACATTTGCAAAATAAAAGCTCTCCAAATAATTTCTAAAAATCTATTATCCCCATTTAAAAAATTATTTATTACATCATCAAAAAAATTATTAGTAAAATATTTTAACTTTAAAAAATTTTTCTTTTTCATCAACCTATCAAAGGTAGATCTCATGATTTCTCGCATTAAAAAGCTTATTGGGAGAGAAAAACCAAATTTTTTACCAGAAAGATCTACTTGCGGAAAGTCATCACCTAAACTATTAACTAAAAGTGATTTATAATTTTTAAGATCAATCCTTTGGCTATATGGTATTGAAGTTATTAATTTAACAAATTCTAAATCCAAAAATGGTGTCCTTGCTTCTACTCCAAAATTCATAGAAAGAATGTCAGACATATGTAAAAAATCATAAGGAAGTTGGGTGTTTAAATCAAAATTACATATTTGACTTTCTATTGAATTATCATTGTTATTAAAATTTAAATGCCCATTATTGTTAATGTGATAATAGTGACCAATTAAGTTTGTATTAAACCCTTTATCAGAATTTAAATAAATCAAATCAGTATATTTTTTTTTATTGAAAGTAAGGTTTTGATTGTTTTTGTAAAAATTGTTATATCTTTTTGATCTTAAATAGTTTCCAAACAACTCATCTGCGCCAATGCCTGTCATTACAACTTTAAAATTTTTACTTATTTCTTTGAATAGGTTAAATGATGGTAACCCACCTCCAAACGGTTCACCAAACATAGAAATTATCTTAGGCAAGTCATCTAAATAGCTTTCTAAATCAACTTCTATCTCGGTATGATCAGTTTTTAATAATTTACTTATTTCTCTTGCATGTTGAAATTCAGACCAATTTTCATATTTATTTTTATATCCAACTGTAAAAGTAGCAATTTTCTTTTTTTTCGAAGCTATTGCTGCTATCGAAGTTGCATCTTTACCACCTGATAAACTATAACAAATATCTTCATCAGATTGTTGCCATCTCTCAACAGCGTTACTAAATGTGTGTTTTATCGTTTTATGAATTTGAGTAGATGGTAGTTTAATAATTTTATTAGAATTTATGTTAGCACCTGGCCAACGCGAAATAGATAGTTTACCGGTTTTCAAACAAAATACCCCTATATTACCATGAGGTAATTTGTGAATGTCATTATAAACTGTGTTGGGTGCTGAAATAAACCCAAAATTTATATACTCACTAATTGCATTTTTGTTCATCTTAAGATTTTTAAAGGAATTAGAAATAGCTTGAACTTCTGAGGCAATTAAGATTGAGTTTCTGGTTTTCTTGAAAACAAGTGGTTTTATTCCAAATCTATCTCTAGCAAAAATTAATTTATCTGACTTTCCGTCAAAAATAATGAAGGAAAACATTCCATTTAATTCTTTTAATGAATCAACTCCTTTATGTTTGTATAATCTTAGTATAACTTCAGTATCTGAATGGCTTGAGAAAAATTTGTCATTAAAGTTTTGAACGATGTCATTTTTAATATCTGAGGAATTAAATATCTCACCATTGAAAACAATTGATAATTGTTCTTTATTCAATGTCATTGGTTGATGGCCATGATTAATATCTAAAATAGCCAGTCTAGACATTGCAAGAGATACTTTCTTACAATTTGATATATACAAACCTTGACTATCTGGACCTCTATGAGACTGTTTATTATTAATATTTTTTATTAATTGATTATCTACTTTTGTTAAAGAACCGTACCCAACAATTCCACACATATATGGCTCCAAGATTTTGTTTTTACATTTTTTTTTGAGGAACTATTTTCCCTTTTGGCTTCCCATAAACAGGAATCTTTTTATAAGTCTCAAAATTTTCACTTAATTTAACAAATGGGTCAGAAACTATTTGTTTATGCAACCACATATCAGATTCGTGCCAAGATCCAGCAAAATGTAGAAAATCAACATTCATCAAGCAAGCTCTTATAGCATCAACAATCTGATTTTTTTTTATTTTTTTCATATTATAAAGATATGGATATTTTTCTGCCATTTCATATAACCATAGAGCTTGAAATTCATAAGCCAACCAGCAAACGTTATTAGTATTTTGAATTTCCCAATTAACATGTGTTTGGTCACCTTCTGTAATTGAAATAGTGTTTCTATCATATTTAAAGAACCAATTTTTCATTTGATCTGAATGTTTTTCAACATTAAAAAGAATAACACCAGCACAGGCATAGTTCTCCATGGGCGGAAGTTTAGAAAAATTGTAAATCTGTCTTGGTGTCATGAATAAAGAAGAATCTAAAGGATAAGTAGGGTCATAATATAAATTTCTCAAAAAAGCCACTTTTTTTAGTATGTTATTTAAACAAAACGGTAAATTTTCAATTTTAGAAACCAAACCGTATTTATTATTATTATAAAAATTAAAAATATTTCTGGCTTGAGGGCTAATTATAATATCTGTATCCATATAACAAACATTTATTATATTATAATTATTTACTTGAAGAGCATCTCCAATTAGTAATTTTTGCCAAGTTGCTTTTTTCCACTTAGAATCATCTCTCGAAATTAGATCTTCAATAATTACAAACAAATTAATTTTATTTTTCTTACAATACAAAATCCAAGATTTTTTGGCGTATTTTTCCCACTCAGATAAATATGGTTCGCCAATTGCGATTGTGACAATCGCGTCTTTAGATTCTTCATATTTTACGATTTGTTTAATCATACGATTCTTTTAACTTAGATAGAAAAATTTTAAAATAAAATATATAACATTTATCAATTAACATATTACTCAAGATAAAGTTAACAAAATTTACTTTTGTTGTTCAAAAATTAGGACAAAAAAATAATTATTAAAATTATCGATCTTCAAAAAATATTGTTAATGTCAAAAAATTTTTTTCTAGAGATTTCTTTCGTATTAAATAATTCTAATTTTTTAACAATATTTAAAGAAGTGTTTTTTTTAAAATAAGGATTTTTGTAAGATAAATTTTTGGTAGAATCTTTGTTTTTCAAAAGAAATTTTAATTTTTTAAAGATATCTTCTTCTTTTAATTTCACATCAAAAACACTGCAAGGTTTTAATCTACCTTTTTGCCTGTTTCCAATATTTAATGACCACTTTTTTAGTGACGAAGCTTCAATTATACCACTTGAAGAATTTCCTACAATTCCATCACAATACTTCAAACATGAAAAAAAATTAATTTGACCTAAATTACTGAAAACCTTTGAATTTTTATCTTCTATAACAAATTTTTTTATTTTTTTTGTAATTTCATAGCCTAATACATCAGCATTAGCATAAGTAAAAATTTTTCCAATCTCAGGGAATTTACTTAGGACTTTTAGCAAAATGTCTATTCCTTTTGCAGGATCTTTATCTAATGTAACAGGGTGATAGGTTACTATTATATTCCTCTTTAAGAATTTGAATAACAAAATATCTTCTACTTTATTTTTGGGTAATAATTTAGCACTCTTTAAATTTTCAACACCTAGTGAGCCAACGTTATAAACTTTTCCTGGTTGTTCTCCCATTTGAATTACTCTTTTTCTGTAGGTTTCAGTAGATACAAAATGAACTTGTGCTAATTTAGTTATTGCATGTCTTAAATTATCATCTATTGCTCCTTCAGTTATTTCACCTCCATGAATATGTGCAATAGGTATTTTTAAAAAAGCTGATGATATTGCTGCAGAAAAAATTTCGTATCTATCACCTAAAATAAGAGTAATGTCTGGAGATAATTCAGACATGACTTTCACAAATTTTTGAACGCTATGTCCAACTGTTAAACCAATATCTTTATTTGTATTTGTTTTTTTTAAAATATTGACTGTTTTATTAATTTTTACCTTATCATCAGTAATTTCTTGAATCGTACTACCATGTTTATTACTTAAATGTGATCCAGTAACAATAAATTGTAAAAAAAACTTTTCTGATTTTTCAATGGTTTTAATTAAGTTTTTTAATAAACCATAATCTGCTCTTGAGCTAGATATAATACAAATTTTAGTCTTCATAATTTATTATTTCGTCGATTTGATAGTTTTTGTGAGCTCTTTTACCTATGATTTCATGCCAATTCATAGGCGAAAGGCCAATTCCTGGTCTTTTGGTTGTCAAGTTTTGATTAGTAAATATATCACCTTTTTTTATAAACTTTGAAGCAACTATAGATTTTCTTACTAATTTAGCATTTTCTATTTCAGTTGTAGAAACTTTTTTCTTTGTATCACCTAAAATTTTTTCAACAATTCTTATTGAATTTACCATTTTTTTAAACTCAACAGGATTGGCGCTGGCTTTATGGTCTGGACCTTCTAAAAATTTATTTAAAGTTATATGTTTCTCAATAATACTAGCTCCTAGGGCAACTGCAGCAATGGATGTTTCGTTTTTAACTGTATGATCAGAATAACCCACTGAAACTTTAAAATAGTCAGAAATAGTCTTTATTGCATTAAGGTTAATAGATGTTAATTTAGCTGGATATTCTGAAGTGCAATGGAGAAATGTAATCATATCATTTTTAATTCCACAAGATTTTAGCAATTTATAAGTATTATCTATCTCACTTAAGTACGACATACCTGTAGAAACTATAAGAGGCAGTCTAAAGCTCACTGCTTTTTCTAGATAAGGTAAGTTTGTAATTTCACCTGAAGGAATTTTAATTCTTTTAATACCTAATTTGACTAAATACTCTAGACTATTTATGTCAAATGCCGAGGATAAAAATTCAATATTTTTTTTTAGACAATGATTAACAATTTTTTCATGCATGAGATCTGTCATCTCAAGTGCTTTTAACATTTTAAATTGACTTCCTGAAGATTTTGTATTTTTTATTTGATATTTAGTTTTAGGTGTAACTTTTAAAATAAGGTCTTCAGCTTTAAAAGTTTGAAACTTTATGATATCTGCTCCACAGTCTGCGGCAGCATTAATTAATTCAAGTGCCAAATCAATTTTTCCATTATGATTAATGCCTGCTTCTGCTATTATTAGCGTATTATTTTGTTTCATTTTTTCTTGTTTTTAAAAGTTATTCAATTAATACTAATTTAAAGTTTACTATAATTCACGTTTGTATATTGATAATTTGTATTTTAATCATTTTTCTAAACTTTTCAGCCAAACGTTAGAAACATTAGAATACGGATGCACTTTATTGTGCAGTTTGAAATTAAATTTTTTATTAATTAACATCAACTGGTCCCAAAAGTAGTGCTGCTGTTTTTTAAAATCAATTTTTTCTTTTTCATCATAGTTATTATAATAATAAAATTCCTTGATTGCTTGTAATATTTGTGTTTCTGTCATATCGATTATTTTTATTTTTTCATTTTTATATATATTGTTATCCTTCCTGTTATTTGAGAGATGATCTTTTAATGAAAAAGCTTTATTATTTTTTTGCCAAATAAGTGTTTTTGGGTATGTAATAGAATTTAGATCAGATCTAATGCTAGCTAATGGTAGAAAATTTAAAAATAATAAATTTTTACCATAAATTCCTGATAATATATCAGGTCCAGTCCCAGTGCTTATACAAGCGTTACAATTTGCAAATAACCAAGTGTCCAAAAAATCACTTTTATTTTTATCAAATGGATAGTCAATTAATCTATCATCTACAATACTAAGTTTTTTTTCAACGTTTTTTCCCATCCTTATAACCCAAATACCTTGACTAACTAACCAGCTTATAGCCTTATTATAGGTTTCTAGGTCACTATTTCTGTGATTGTGGTATGACCAGTCAATATTTTCTTTATCAAATGCTTTGTTTAAGTATGCATTATCTCTAATTAGCAAACAGTAAAATTTTTCTCCTCTCTTCCAACCTTTTTTCTCAAGCCAATTTATTGCTAAATCATCATCACTTTGGTAAAAAGGTATTTTAACATTATATTTAAGAAACAGTAGATTAGTGTCTCGCGAAGATGTTTCAGTTCCTAACTGATTAATTTCATTATTACCTGGAATAAAATGGTTCCAGAAATACACTGGTCTTAAAAAATTATAAACTGGTAAAACGGTACTCAGCATCTCCGCCCATTTTTTATTACAAATAACCCAATCAAATATATATATTCTTATATGTCTACTTTTAATTTGATATTTAGCAACTTGTTCAGCACCGTCAGGAGCAAAATGTCCAAATCTATCAGATCTAATTTTTATAATTTGAATTTTAATAAATTTATTTACTAATCTTAAAAGAAGCAAAAATGGAAAAGCCCAAAAAAAATTAAGCAATAAAAATAATTTTGTTTTATTTAAATTTAAAATTACCATTATTTTTACATAAAAAAGAACTACTAGGAATTGATATAAACGATTTTTCTAAATTTTGGGCATTATTTAGATTCATTGAAGGGTTATTTTGATATGGAGAGAGTTTATTCATTAGTTTCCATATTGGTCTACATTCAAATCCCATGTTAATCAATTTTTCAATAATGATGTCTTGATATTCAACAAATTCTTCATTTAAAATAATAGAATTTAACCAAAAATTTGCATCACAATCGGAAGGACCTTCAAAAAAACTCACTCCTCTTATTTCTTTAAAATTAACTCTGTAATTTTCTCTCAATGTTTTTTTTGCTTTAAGTAATTTATCAATTTTTTGTATTTGAGATAATCCTAAGGCTGCATTAATTGCAGGCATTCTATAGTTAAATCCAATTTCATCATGAAAGTAATTAAACTTATGAGGCTTTTTTGCTGTTGTTGACAAATGTCTTGCTCTTTTTGCCAGTTTTTCATTGTTAGTTATTAAAGCCCCACCTCCACCAGTTGTGATTATTTTATTTCCATTAAAACTTATGCATCCACATATTCCAAATGTTCCTGAATGTCTGTGGTCTTTAAAGCTACCAAGAGCTTCTGCGGCATCTTCAATTATTGTTATTTTAAATTGATCAGCAATTTTTTTTAATGTTTCTATATCACCTACAAACCCATAAATATGTACCGGAATAACGCCAAAAATTCTTCTTCCTGTATTTTTATTGAAGCATTCATTATTTTTAATTATTGTGTTTCTTTCTAAATAGATTAAGAGCTTTTCATTATCAATTCCCAAACTATTCAAATCACTATCTATAAAATGTGGCACAGCATTGCAATAACTAATCGCATTAGCAGAAGCTACAAAGGTCATTGCAGGAACTAATACTTCATCGTGAACCTGTATACCACTAGCCAATAAAGCAACATGCAAAGAAGATGTACCGTTTGTCATTGCAACAGCATATTTCGTACCTGTATATTCACATAATTTATTTTCAAATTCTGCAATGCTAGATCCTATAGAGGACACATATCCAGATTTTAGAATTTTTTGAACCATTTTAATGTCATTTTGATTAATTTCTGGTTCATGAAGATATGCAGAAGTTCTTTTGATTGTTTTAGATATAGTAGTGTAAATTTTTTCAATTAAATCATTTAATTTATGTTCCATTTAAATTCCACGTTTTGTATAATTAAGTTTTACATAGTAATCTTTTCTTACAAATTATAATCATAAGGGAAAGTATTTGAGTTTGAATGTTTGGGACGTTTTTATTTATATGACATATCCTAGATCTTTAAAGTTACTAATATTTTTTTTATTTTTATACCAATTTACTGTTTCTTTTATACCCTTAGAAAAATTTAGTTTGTTATTATAATGGGGTTTCCAATCAAGTAACTGTATAGCTTTTGAATTATCACAAAACAGCCTTTCTACTTCACTTTTTTTAGGGCGAATTCTATGCTGATCATAAGTTATTTCTGCGTTAGGATTTATAATTTCAGAAATGATTTTAAATGTTGATTGAATGTCAATCTCAAATTTGCTACCTATATTAAATACCTCCCCTTGGCTTTTGTCACAAAGCATGATGGATATAAA
>PAOZ01000041.1 GCA_002708695.1 Methanobacteriota archaeon
ATCCAAGGAATACAATTTGATTCTATATCAAATACTAATTCAATTGATTCGTGTTCTAACAATTCTATAGTAGACCTCTCTGGCAAAACATCATTATTTGGATCAATAACATATTGAATGTTGATTTCAATAGAATTTGGATTTACATCAATCACAGTTACATTCCAATCTACTAATCTCCCATGTGCATCATAAATTGTATAACCTTCTGAACCAATGATATCACCAGTTTGGAATAAATCTGATACAGAACCAGAATCAGCACCAGTAACTAAAGCAGAATTAGAATCTGCTTCTAGAATTCTCAAAAAAGGAGAACTCGGGTCAATATTCACTTCATTTCCAGTCAAATCTTTCTGATATACATCCTTTAACGATAACAACAATCCATGACCCGGTAACTGACTATCAAATCCAATATTTCCACGATACTCAAGATATACAGTTTCAGTGGGTGAAATTTTGAATGATAATGAGGTACCTCCAGCGGACATTGGTGTTAAATTAACATTCGAATTTGTAGGAAATGAATAAGCATCAATAGAACGTTCTAATCCAATTAATTCCATAGTCACAGACATTGGTAAACTAGGGAATCTACCATTTCCGTTCCAATTACCACTGGACATAATGTCAAAATCACCAACACCATTCCATTCATCAGAATTGTAATCATCATGTACATCATATAGGTCCAATGCACCCATTTGATGAAACATTTCGTGGATAATTGTGCCTAAACCACTTTGAAATGAAGCCATGGTATAATGAGAAATTGTTGTATTTTTCATAGTAATTGGTTCATTAAGATGCTGAAAATGGCTCCAAATATCACTAGATCTACCACTAGTTTCCTGCGGTCTTCCCGTATGCAGCATTAATAGTCTGTCTAAATTTCCATCATTATCAAGATCAAATTGATTTAAATCAATTTCTTCAGGAATAGAGAGTATTGCTGATGTTGCTAAATCTGAAGGTCTAGAACCATCAGCAGTTACATCACGATTTCCATTATAATCGGTACCCCAAGCAGATGGAGTTGATGGAGCTGAATATATTGATTCAGAAATAATAACTTCCAGATTTGTATTTGAAGATGTAACTTCCTTCAAATAATCATCAGCACCATTTACACCCATTAGCAAATTCTGAGCTTTTTCAACATCTTTACCAGTACCTGATGGTAATCCTTCAAATTCAATGATGATTACCAACCAACGCTCATTTTCTTGAACACCTAATAAATGACGATTATGATTATCGGATTCATTGTTTTGTGCATTAATCATAATATCTTCAATCAATTCAGGCTGATAGAAGGTTGCTATTGAAGTTAACAACAGCAAAACAGCTGCTAATGCTCGAAGTGACCTGAACACAAATTGAAATTATTGAAATGAAATATCAATCCATTTGATGATTGTTCAATTTTCACCGTATTGAGGCAATGAAATGTTACCGCGAGGAATGTATCTCCCCCAACCCGGCTCTTCTATAATTTTTGAACTATCAAAATAGAAATCATTGCCGCACACATCGTTTATTTCAATTGATTTTCTAAGATTAATCATTTCAATATCTTCAGGATGACTACCACGTTGATCTAGCCAAGATAGACCAACAATTTTGATAGATTTAGAATCTAGAAAATTAGTTGTAATTTTAGGAATTGGTTTTCCATTACATCCAGTGATTACTAGTTTCGTATAATTATTTGAATTAAGTATCTGAACTAATCGTTCATTTGATTCGGGATTTAGACATATAGATTTCGAACGAATAACAGCAGCATTTGGAGGTGGATTGTTTAGTTTAGGACAAGAATCTTCACAATCGCAATCTAAAATTGCTACTCTGTTAATTGAACCATCTTGATTCATTGTTTGGTATCCATGCTGGATTAAAGCAATATTTTTGATTGGGAAGATACCATGAATTAGGTGTGTTACTAATATGATTATGATGGATAGTGGGAGCCATAATGGCGATAAAGGCCCTAATAATACCAGATATAAGAAGAATAATGTAAACATATGGATTTTCCATTTTGTAGGATTTGATTCAAGATTTTCTTTATCAAATAATACAAAAGATACTGCTTGTGCAGTTATTGATAGTATTGAAATTACGAATGCCCATGTTAATCCCAATACGATTGTGTAAATTATACTTATATCATATCGTTCAGTAATCGATTGAATTTGAGTATGATATGACAAATCAGAGATTATTGAAGGGGCTATGAAATACCAACATAATGGAACAAAAAAACTAAGCATTATAGTAGAAAATATGATGAATAATTGAATAATTATTTGTTCATTATGAAATAATCCAGGTTTAATGAACCTATTCAATAGATATGATCCATATGGAATTGAAAATAATAGACCAGTTAACAGGACTGTACCCCATCTCATTCGTAACCATCTGTTAGGTGAATATATTGTCAATTCATTAGATCCATATGTAAATGAATTAATCCAAAATGAAATAATTTGATCAATAAATATCGAAGCAATAATTGACACACAAAGGAATGATATTAACCAATTTTTAGTGTATGTAAATGCTTCACTGAAGTGTGATGATAAGTGTTCAACACCATCAGTTGGCACTACACCCATGTTAGGTCGAGAAGTATCTGGTAGATGGCTATGACGCTTACATCAAATCATCAGGAGTAGGTTCTGTATTCATAGCTAGCCATGTTCTATACACTCCATATGAAGCCCAAAGTGAACAGAAAAATGATGTTGCCCACAATACAGTGGATGAAGCATCAGCTTTCAACGTGACACCGAAATAAAACAGAACTATTGCAATAATCGAAAATCGAATCATCTGTGGATAAGCCAATTCTGATGCCATGTAAGGGGGTCTCTCTCCACGTTTGCGTTCCATTATTTCTCGTTGAACTACAGCACCAAGAATAAGCATAACCAGACTAGTCCAATAGTATATGTTGCCTTTTAGGAAAATATCTGAAGATAATGCAACCTGCCTTTCATGTTCAATTTGCTCGTCAGTAATTTCAGCAACAAACAAATTTTGGTATGTTCCAACACTAACTGTTCTTGTAACCAATGAATCAATATCATCAGCATTAGATACTGTGCTAGGCGCATTGATTGAGAAACTCAATACATTCCAATAATCTCCTTCATCAGCTTGGTCATTATCGTTGATAGAATTACCAGCGACATGGAAAACGACTGGTCCAACATCAGAAGAAGGTGCAGTCCATTGAATTTTCCATTGTCCATCATCGTCTACATCTGATTGTGAAATATTGTATGATGTTGAACGTTCAGTTGAATCTTCATCAGGTGTACCAACAGATGCTCTAATATCTTCATTTTCATCCCAAGAGAAGATACCAATATCTCCAGAACTCATTAGGAAACCACCAGCAACATTTCCAGTTTCACCAGCTAAAGTATTTGCATCTTGTACTAAAATCGTAAAATTGTATGTCACATCAATATCGTATTGGATGGGTACGCCAGATACACTAACAATGGCACGATCGGAAGGTTGTCCATTTAATGGACCGCCCAATCCATGACATGTGCATCCATAAATTGCCGTAGGGTTCTCGTTATTATCTACAGATGGAGGTCCAAGGTGATAAGCCACGGATGGAGTGGCAAGAATAGATATGAGAAAACATAGTACAAGAATACGAACAAACGTTCTCTTCATTCCAATTCCTCAATATGTGCTCAAATCGAAAATTCTTAACCATTGTGAAATTAATCTGTATAATTCGCTTCAGTAGGAACTTCTGCCTTAAGTCCCTTCCTTTCGCGAATTTCTTGGGTAACTTTCTCAAATAATTGAGGGGGTACCATTTCAAATCCTGCGTTCTCTGTATTCCATGTCGCCCTACCTTGACTAGCAGCACGAATATCATTCGAAAATCCAAATGTTTCGGCAACAGGAACCCTTCCAATAACAGTAGTAATGTTGCCATCAACTGGCATATCTTCGATTACACCACGCCTTGTGGTAATTTGGCGAGTAATTCCTCCCATTACATCATTAGGTGCAGAAACCTGTAATTTTTGCATAGGTTCCATCAAAGATGAACGTGCACGTACCATTGCTCCCTTAATCGCATTCCTAACAGCAGGAATAGTTTGTGCAGGACCACGGTGAATTGCATCTTCGTGGAGTTTTGCATCGACCAACTTAACCATCACGCCCATAATCGGTTCTTCAGCCAATGGACCTCTAACACATACATCAAGGAATGATTGGATAATTAATTCACGAGTTTCATGAATTTGCTGAATACCTTTAGTTGCATTAATCAATACGTTTGTTCCGCCAATAGCATATATTTTACGCATTAAATCACGATCCATACCGAATGCTGCGAACTTATCTCCAACTTCTTTAGCATCCTTAGTACGGACAGCTCCATCTCCAAATTCTCCTTCCCTTAACGCCTGAATAACTTCGTTTGGTAAACGTTCAACCTCAATGTAAAATCGATTGTGTCTATTCGGTGATTTTCCTTCAAATGGATTGCCTTTGTTATCACCATGTATACATTCTCGATAAACTACAATTGGTTCTGAAACCTTCACCTTGATGTTTTGTTCTTCTTCCAATCTGTAGACAGATATTTCCAAGTGGAGTTCTCCCATTCCTGCTAGTAATGCCTCACCGGTCTCGTGATTATGTGTAACTTGCAGAGATGCATCCGATTTAGCCAATGTTCTCATTGCATCAACGAATTTAGGTAAGTCCTTCAATGCCTTAGGTTCAATTGCTACAGTCACAACAGGCTCGGAGTAATGGCGAATTGCTTCAAATGGAGTGGCGTCAACAGTTCTAGCGACAGTAACACCTGCAGCAGCACTACGTATTCCTGTAATCGCTGCAATATTTCCTGCGGAAACTTCAGGAACTTGGATTCTATCTCCTCCAACCATCATTGCAACTTGTTGAACTCTTTCAGCCTTAGCTGCACCCAATGCAAACAACGACTCACCCTGTTTGACAGTTCCAGAGAATATTCTTCCGACTGCAACTTCTCCAGCGTGTGGATCCATCCAAATTTTAGTAATCATCAATGATAAAGGTCCATCTGGGTCACATTGAATCATTGCTTTGCCAGCTTCAGTCTCTAAATCACCCTGCCAGATATTTGGGATACGATATTTTTGTGAATCTAATGGACCAGGTAATCTTTCTACAGCCATATCTAGGAGTACCTGATGTACTGGAGCCTTCTTTGATAACGCCTTTTGATCATCATTATGACAATGCTCAAAAATATCCTTGAAATTTAATCCCGTTTTACCCATAAATGGAATACTCATTCCCCAATTATAATATGCAGACCCAAATGCTACTGTGCCTTTTTGAACATCAACTTGCCATTCTTTTTTGTATTCACTGGGAGCAAACGCATTGATTAAATTATTAACCTTAACAATGATTTTTTCAAATCGTTTCATCATTTCAGGACCATCGATTTGTAATTCGTTGATTAGTCGATCGACTTTGTTAATGAATAATACAGGTCTAACACGCTCTTTTAGGGCCTGACGAACTACTGTTTCGGTTTGTGGCATAGTTCCTTCTACAGCACATGCAAGAATAATACAACCATCAACTGCTCTCATTGCTCTTGTTACGTCTCCACCAAAATCGACGTGACCAGGGGTATCAATTAGATTAATCAGGTAATCTTCACCTTCCACTTTGTGAACCATTGATGCACTAGCTGCATTAATCGTAATTCCTCTCGCTGCTTCTTGCTCATCAAAATCTAATACACGACTTTTTCCGGCAAGATCTTCAGACATCATACCAGCACCTGCAATTAGATTATCGCTAAGTGTAGTTTTTCCGTGATCAATATGTGCAGCAATAGCAAGATTTCGTATTCTATCTCTTCTATGCATTACCTGTGTGGCAATTTTGATGTTATCTTCCTTACGGCCCATGGTATCACTATCGTTCTGTCGACCAGAACATGGTAGATAAACACGATGTGTGATGAATGTTAAGTGAGATAAAATTAAGAAGAAATCAACGGGCAGATGCCGCGATTCTTTCTGTTTCTTCACGCTTTGCAACTGCAAATGATGAAACATCTCCTTCAGCGGCCTTCATGACCTCATTTACAATGCATTGAGTTAGAGTTCTTTTACTCTTAACGGTAGCACCTGTAGCTCCAGTAGTTAAATTTCGAACTGCGATATCTACACGACGAGATGGAGATACTTCAGCTGCCTTAGGTTGCGAGTTTGCTCCGAATCTAATTCTAGTAATCCCTTCACAAGGGGCTGAGTTTACGACAGCATCAACAAGAGTTTGTAATGGATTTTCGCCAGTTCGTTCATTGATGATATCTAATGCATCACGAAGTGCAGAGACTGTTGAAGACTTCTTACCCGAGTTAGGGCCTCTGCGCATTAGTCCATTGGTGAATCGTTCAATAAGAGATAATCGCTGCTTACCAAACCACTGATTAGCATGTCTTCCTCCGCTTAGTGGGATTCCAATGGTTGTTAAATTGATGTAAGGAGCAATTCCAGGGTCATTACAAGTAACTTCGGTAGCATCCCACTTAGAGAAAACCAATGTACCAATTCCAGCTACTGGTACTATCTCCTGATTGTCATCAGAAATATCTTCGACAACAGTTTCAGATTCTTCTTCGGACATAATATCACCTAACGAACTGGTTTCTCCTTACGTCCTCTAACCATTTCATCTAATGATACACCATTGACCTTGATGACCTTAAATCGTACACCCGGAAGATCACCGTAAGAACGACCCATACGTCCTCCAATTCCTTCAACTAGAACTTCATCGTGTTCATCAATGAATGAAATTGCTCCATCACCTGGAGCAAATGCTGTTAACTTATTTCCTGAACCTTTCAAATTGATTTTTACTGCCTTACGAAGTCCGGAATTAGGTTGTTTGGCTTCAATATTGACTTTTTCAGTAACAATGCCCTTTGCTTGGTGACTACCACGTAATGGGTCATGCTTTAGAACACCACCAACACGTGATTTTTTCTTCATCCTTCTGCGGATGAGTCTGTCTTTCTGTCTAAACTTTTGACGGTCCGCCTTGATTTTAGATCCAGCGAACAGTCCACGTCCCAAGAGTCTCTCACCTCGCTATTGCAACTCGGCGACCAGACCTCCGTATATGAGCGTGACGGGCAGTACTAGAGATATTATAGCCCAAAATCATGGAAACTTGAAGGACAATGTGCTGCCTCATGTAACTATGTCATTCAGAGATCATGCCTCAGTCGCTGATATTATTACTCAGGCATTATCGGTAAATCATCAGCTTATGCAGGCCTCAGAATCCAAACAACACATTCCTATTTTATTTGACAATATCATTGAGTGCCCTGGACATCGTGCAAGCATGAATATTCTAACTAGAGATCATTTATGCAAGGTATGGAATATGACCCCTGGTGAATTAATCGATATCATGGGTTGGGCTATGAATAACCCAATAGATCCTATAGTCGTCGAAAATTCAAACGCTGAATGTATGGAAAATTCAATGGATACTGTAGATATTACATCAATACCAGTACCTTGGCACTACGAAGAAGATCGAGGCAGATATATGTCGGCATCAGTAATTATTGCCGAAAGAAATGGTGAGAGGAATATGAGTTTCCATAGACAATATGTCTCAGGAAAAAATCGCTTAGTTGCTAGATTGGTGCCAAGGCATTTGCGCCAATTTACAGACGAAGCAAGAACAGATAATCAAGATTTGAATATTGCAATCATTAACGGAGCAGATCCTTGCGTGTTGTTGGCTGCAGCAATGTCATTTAATGAAAGAAAAGATGAATTAAGGGTTGCAGCAGCATTACATTTGAAAATATACAATGAACCACTTCGAGTTGTTAAATTATCAAATGGAGTTCACGTTCCTGCAGATTGTGAATATGCAATGGCTGCAAGAATTACAGGAGAAGATGATGAAGAAGGACCCTATGTTGATATCACTGGAACAGTCGATGATATACGGCTGCAACCTGTAATTGAAATTGATTCTATACATCATAGAGACAATCCAATTTTTCATGCGATTTTACCTGCTGGTAAAGAACACAAGACGCTAATGGGATTGCCTAGGGCTCCTACAATCAAATCTGCAGTTTCTAAAGTGACAGAATGTTCAGATGTTCATTTAAGTGAAGGTGGATGTGGTTGGCTTTCATCAGTAGTTTCTATTCAACCGAATAGTCCCGAAGATGCAATGAATGCCATTAAAGCAGCACTAGATGGACATAAATCAATGAAGGCAGTAACTGTTGTAAATACTGATATTCAGATTGACAATCCAGTTCGGGTCGAGTGGGCAATGATGACAAGATGGCAACCAGATACTGACACATTAATTCTGAGCAACCAAAAAGGCTCAAGTCTCGACCCTTCAAGAAACTCTGATGGGATGACATCAAAGGTGGGTTTTGATGCAACCATACCTTATGGTGAAGATCCAGAACCTTTTACTTCAATTTAGTGAGGAATAAAATGACGAGAAGGACCGACGCTCGACTGCAACATCCACGCAGAAGTCTAGGTAATCGTCATCGTGCTCAAGCAATTAAATTTCTAAATATCGCTAATTCTGATGATGAAAATCGTTTAACGAATTTAAATTGGGCAGAACAGTCATCAAGACAATCTATTTTACACGATTTCACAAATGAAGATAATTGGCGAATATTAATCGATATCAAAATATTATTGTCCGACGAAATAGGAGTACGTGCTGTTTTAGAAGATTTATTCATTATTCTTGGAAGAAACCCCGAAAGAACGGATATATTATCTGGCATTAATCTGGTATTACATGGTAAAGATTTACTCGAGGCAGCATTTGTAGTAGATCCTTTAGATTCAGATAAATGGTATCATGATATTGGATCTGATGATGAAAAATTTACTGATTTTGTTGCAAGGATGAATTCGCTAGATCTTAGGGATCCACGAGCAAACATAATTTTTGGCAGAAGAATAGAGAAGTTATATGACAACGGACGCTATGATGAATTTATTCCACTAGCTAAAACCGTAGTTGCTCAAAGACCTCAAAATCATGAAGCTTGGACTGGACTTGGTAGGTTACACGAAAGAAGAAACGAATATGATGAAGCTTGGTTGTGTTATGACCAAGCGCAAATTCATTTTCCAAGTATACCTGTAAGAGATGAATATCGAAAACGAATGGATGCTAGATTAGATGGTAAAAAAATCCCATGGAAACCTCCTGACATTTCTAGCAGAACAATGTTCCTAGACAAAATGTATGAATTGTCAAAACCTTCCGCAATCGATGAAACATCCGTTAAACAGGAGCCTGAAGAGACATCAATTCCTGATGACGAACAAATATTACAGAAATTATTGGAAAATGGAGAAACACAATCTGCTTTATTCCTATCACGTCGACTAATCGCAAATGGAGAAGAATGGGCTCAGAAATATTATGACTCTGCAATGAACGATTTGAGATGATATAATGAGTTGGGTTGTTGTATGGGCTACTCCTTTTGATGAACAGCCAAACAATTTACTTAATGGGGGTTCATGGTTAATGGTTCGCCATAATTCTCGCGGATGGGAATTGCCTGGAGGCACAATTAATGATGGCGAATCAATTGAACAGGCTGCATTAAGAGAACTGTTTGAAGAAACTGGATTAGTTGGTAAATTCGTCGGTTCTAATTCGAAATTATTTGAAGATGGGCACGTTGCATGGATTATTGTTCCTATTTCAGCCAGTCCATTTTCATGGCTAAGTGAGGATGAATCAATAGTTGAAGTACGATGGTGTTTAACCCCTCCAGACAACCTTCATTGGGGTACAGACGAATTAGAAAAAATTGGAAATTACTGGAGTAATTTTGACACTTCTGAATCTTGAATTACAGATTTATTGTTAACTAATTCGGATGGTAAATCTATTCCCAGAATATTATGTGCTTCGATAATTAACGATAAATCAGGTCTATGAGTACCATTTAGATTTAAAATAGATCGTGGTGTAATCCATTGAACAACTTCAATTAAATCCTTAGAATTTATACTAGCATCAGATTTTTCAGAACGAGGCCTTGGCACTGCATTTTCCACTTGTTCATCTAATAATTCAATTAAATCATTTACATCTGATAAACCAAGATCAATAATATGTAAACAAGTTACTTCTGCTAATGCATACATGCCTGTAGAAATCGATAATTTCCATGAACTCCAATAGTGTCTAAGTGCACTGGAATAATCTTCAAGTTCAGAATGAATTGATGCCACCCTTTGTCTCGATATAGCAACAATTTCATCAGAATGTGTTGATTGGCGTGCAATTTCAGAATGTGTTGCTAACGACATTATTATCTCTGATTGTTGTCTATGCCATTCAGCAACATTCAAAATTGCAATACCGTGATTATCTGAACCATCAGCAATTGCTCCTAAGCGATCCATAGCCCATCTAAGATCAGCTCCTCCTTCGGTCACTTCTCCTATTGATGTTCTTGTTAGTCCACGAATCATCTTAGCTCGAGCTTCTAATATAGGGTCCCGTGTTTTCGGACTTCTTACACAAGATATGCATTTCTCGATATTTGATAATGCATTTTCTACATCTTCTTCAGCAATACATATCAATGATTCAATAAATAATCTTGATCCTTCATTGATTTGGGGGTAATAAGATCGAGCTAAATCAAAATCGTCAGAATTTATTGCGGTTTCTGCCATTTCAATTATTTCATCGGACATATAATCACCTAATTGCAGATATTCTCGATAAAATAGAGGAAATAGCTTCAACTCTATCTACATTTGTTGTCCATCCTGCTGCACCAGAGTGGCCTCCACCTTCGCCACCCAAAGATTCTGCTAAGGAAGATAATATATCACCCATGTCAATTCCATTTTCTACAGATCTATGACTTGCGCGTGTTGTTATTCGAATACCCTGAACCTTCGAATTTGTAACTATTGAAACATCTGCGCCAGCATGTATTAGGGAACCTGCTACTGTTCCTTCATGAGTGCTACACGAAGTAACGCCAACAACGAAATCTCCTGCTTTTTCGACGTTAACTTTAGACAATGAACGTAATGTTGCAATTCTTACTGATCTACCTAATCCAGTAGTACGGAGTAAATCAAGTACTTCTCCATGATTAACCTCATCGCCTAACATCTCTGATGCTGAAGATAATGCTAATGCATCAGCATGCCTATAATGGCCAGTGTCAGTAATCAATCCCGTAAGTAAAATTTTCCTCATTCTACTGTCTAAAGATTTTGATCGAAATTCAGAAATATATTCGAAAATGATCTGAGTCGTCGAAGAAACATTCATGTTGATATGAAGATCATTTTTTCCTATTTTCCAATTGTCAGAAGTATGTGCATGGTGATCAATGACACATAATGGTATATTTTCTGGTAAATTAATTCCTATTTGTTTAGGACCCCCCGCATCAACTACAATTACTCCAGAAGTTGTTCTTGGCCAAGCAGGACGATTACCATCTATACGAATATGAACAAATTGTAATTCATCAATCACTTCACGTGCGATTCTCGAAACATGAACACCCATAGCACGTGAATTTTCACCCAACGAATATGATAGAGCACATGCACTAGCAATCGTATCCATATCTCCATTACGATGAGTTACAATAGGCACAACACCTAGAGATATTTTATCATCAATCCAATCATTTAGATTAGACATTAATGCCAAGAAATCACCTCATTGAGACTCTAAAGTCTTGATTGATTGCTCGTATAATTCTCTAATTTCTGCTTCAGATTTTTGAACTCTTTCCATATGTTCTGATAATGTTTGTAGACTTGATTCAAGTTCATCTTTCAAAATTGTGCGATCTTCAACTTCCAACAATAATGGTCCAATTTGACGATATACTGGTCTTGATTCATCCTGAACTTCTAAGGCATCAATTGTAGCTTGGATTTCTCTAATTTGAGTATCTATGGTCTGAAGTTGTTGCATAGCGTTTTGTAACTGTCCTGCAAGCATTTGAATTCGTTCTCTAGGGTCAGACATACCATCACTCATAATTATCCAACTGATTTCTACTCATCAACGCTTCCTCTGCACCAATCAAAGATCTCATCATAGTATTCCATCGAGCCCTGATGTCAACAGTAGATTTAGCAGAAATGGAACATGTCAAGTTATGATTAATGGATTTAGCATCAAAAGGCTCAGTTACTAATGAATCTCGCAAAGATTCTGATTGATTAGAATATATGAGGACCTTAATGGCCCTCAAATTACTCTTCGGAGTCATCAGAAGCAGACACCTCATCAGCATCCTGATTAGCAAGTGATTTCTCATATTCCATAGCACGAGTTTGAGCAATGACTGTCATATCTGTTGAAGTAGCTCCATCTGTTCCTCTCCGCAATACACGATGGTTGGCTTCACTAGCCCTTGTATATGGTTCCCACACACCACCAGCAAAAGTATGACCACATTTTTTACATGACCAGATTCCGGCTGCCTGCCTTGTTACCTTCTGATATTGGCAGGAAGGACAAGTGTATTTTCGCTTTAATCGAGATAGAGCTTTCCCAGCACGTTGTCTAACACTGACACCATACCTTGACCCGTATCGTGCTGTAGCACCAGTTTTTTGAGTTCTCTTTGACATATTGATAACTCCTAATTATTCACTAAATCTCTTAATTCTGCACATCTGGAACGGGCATGCTGCATTATCTCTTCAAATTCCGCGGCGGTGAACGCTCCCTTTAGACCCTTCTGCAACGAATGAACATGATTATCATCTCCCAATGTAATATGAATTCGCTCTGCACCTCCTATTTCTTCGCGTCTAACCGCGTCGTAAACAAAACGACCACCAACTCTGTGATATGAGCACATCATTGGGGTTTTTGACACAGGTAATGGCCTATCTTCTCCAACGTCAAATCTTTCTCCAGGAATTACGGCAGTTCTCAATGCAGCCATAGCGGCAGTAGCAAATGCGTCAAACAAATTTCCGTCATCAGATAGCGCAAAAACATCCAGAATTACTTGCCACGCTTTTTCACCAGGTAAAATACACAAATCTTCCATATCTATACATCCAGATTCACGAATACCACGATCTACAACACGACCTAATTCAATAGCCTCAGGTGAAGGAGGTCCTGCTTCCCAATGAACTCCACTGACTGGGCGAACTTCTGCACTTGTCATGAAACCACCACTAGTTGGCCTATCAGGATATGGAGTCATAATTTGGAATTTTACACCGGCAAGAACAATAGTATCACCCATTTGAACACGAGCAGAACCTTCAGCTCTAGCTAAAACACCAGTTTCAACAATGACTTCTCTGCCTTGAAATCTTTCCCTTCCATCAAGACGTTCGTCATTCTCTGCCAATTTTGAGAGGTGTGCTCTTAACAACTCAGGAACAGGTGGTGCAGACATTATTCTTCACCTCCGTTTGAACGTTTTAATGCATCAATCATGATTTCATGGACTGGAGCAATCGCTCCCATGTTGTAGTCCCACGCGATTTGAAATTCCTCCGGTGACAAATCACCATCCATTTGTAGAAATACTAAGTCACCAGAATTTGCACATACTCCCATTGGTAAATCAGCTTCACCATAGTTATCTTCTTCTTTGTTAAGATCACATACAACGATACCATTGATTTTCCCGCTAGCTACTGAAATAACCATATCTGTCATTGGAATTCCAGCATCGGCCAAAGCGACACTTGCAGCAGTAATACCTGCGCATCGAGTGCCTGCTTCAGCAGTTAGAACTTCGATTTCAACGCGAATTTTACTTCTTGGATATAATTCTGTCAAGACTACTGACTCCAATGCTTCTGCTGTAACCTTGCTAATTTCCCTACTTCGTCTATTAAATCCAGGTCTAATTCGATCAGTAGTACTGAATGGAGCCATATTATATCTAACATCTAATACTGCTCTATCTTGTTTCTGTATCTTACGAGGATGTGCTTCCATTGGACCGTAAACTGCAGCAACTACGTGATTCGTTCCCCAAATTACTTCTGCAGAACCATCAGCTACAGGTATAATACCCGCATTAATAGTCACTGGTCGAATATCCTCGGCAGATCTACCATCCATTCGTATTCCATTCTCATCAATCATTTGTACATCGCCATATCCGCCCATTAGTATACCTCCTTTTGCAAAATCTCAACCATTGAATCGATATTTGAAAATTCACGTGACATTTTACGAACTTGTTCAATACGTGAAATCACATCTGACATTGAATTAGTATCTCCATCAACCCACATTCGTCCATTGTCTGCAATTATGATACGACAACTAGTAGAAGATTTGAATGATTTTAATACATCTCCGTCTGAAAACAATGATTCCATTAAGTGAGGAGGTATTTCCTCGACTATACCAGAATCCAATCTTCGCAATCCAAGACCTTTCATCGTAACTACAGATGAATGAGTCTCATCCACCTCTTGTATTCTACAAAGGACTGTGTATCCTACATTCAAAACATTACGAGCACCGCCAAATTCTGACTTTCCGGGACCAAGACTCATTGGGAGAAGTGCATTAAATGGGGCATTGATATCTAAGAACCAAAGATTACTCTGAACAGCCTCTACAACACCGATTACTAAATCACCAGGCCTAGGAGTATATCTTGTGTGTGTAGGAATTACACTAACTAATTCCTCATTTTCTATTAGTGCACCTAATTTAACTGCAATTAGTTGGCCATCATTTTCCACTACTCCGTGGCCAATCCGGCGTCCCTCACTGGCTCCCAACGACGCGCCGGGAGTGACGAGGCGGGTACCTCGTCCATCACGCCCTCCGCGGGCGTTCTGGTCGCTCATGTCTTCAACTCCATGACGGCCGACCAGCAACCCATTGATAACCGTGATGTATAAATCTAAGATCCTTCATCTATGATTTTGACCTCTGAACCTTTAGATCGTTTTGCAATATCACCCATCAAATCTATCTTAGACCCCGCGGGTACTTCAACTACACATGCCCAATCACCATTGGATAACCACTCTTCTTTGATCATTAATTCTCTAAGAATTGATTGAACAGACCCATATTCTACCCCAGGAATACGAAATGCTAACCTAGCAGTTGAGAACTTTAGTGGAATTAGAGGCCTCATTAGTTTGACTGCATCATTGACCTGTCGATCAATAGATAGGAACGGATCTATACTATACCTACATTCATCCAATGCTGTTTCGATTCGACTAGGAGGATGTGGCATTTTTGATTTAGGATCTATTGCTGTACTGGAAATCTTATGAATTATTGCTACACGCATAGCTTTGATACGTTCTTTACGCTGAACAGTCGTTAATTGAATAGAACCCATATTCAAAATCTTGTCAACACAGATTAGTAATTCATCGCTTCCAAAGGCATTAACCAGTTGGTCAGATGTAGGTCGCTCTCCACCTCGAGCATCTAGCCAAACTTCATCTGTTGCAAGAATATCATCTAAATCAACAGATGACGAATCATTCCGATATGCGTCTACTAGGTTCGGATCAATCAAAATCTCAAACCGTTTTCCACCATGTTCGTATCGAGCAAGGACTGCATCATCGAGACTGACCATGAATTGGGATAAACAGGTAAATGGTTAATGTTACGTTTACTCTAGTGGCTTTAACTTACCAATATGTTTGAGAGTATCGTCCTTCGGCATCTTATGA
The DNA here is from genome assembly GCA_002708695.1 of Methanobacteriota archaeon. Classification (GTDB taxonomy): domain Archaea; phylum Thermoplasmatota; class Poseidoniia; order Poseidoniales; family Thalassarchaeaceae; genus MGIIb-N2. The sequence continues at coordinate 15,777 of PAOZ01000041.1, forward strand.
TATCCGTCAGAATCTACTACAGCAATCTCGACCGCATCGGTGTTTAGTTCCTCTTCAAGTGATTCTCGTAATGCTTCCAAACCCAATTTTATAGCCGCATTCAATGTAAGATTCGGTTTCCATGATGATTCAAAAATTTCAACTACAGTTGAACGCCCACGTCCAATCGCCCCTGCTTGATATGATTGGTAAGCTCCTGAGGGGTCTGTTTCATACAAATGAATGCCATCTGCATCTACCCCCGCAATAAGTAATGCAGTTCCAAATGGTCTTGCTCCACCATAGTGGGTAAATGATTGCATATGATCGCACATTTTCTTAACCAAAGTAGTAACTGGGATAGGGTCAGCATAGGTAATTTTGTTAATTTGGCATGTTACTCTGGCCCTATCAACTAATTGTCTTGCATCAGCAACTAAACCCGAGGTGGTAAATCCGATGTGTTCGTCGATCTTATACATCTTTTCAATTGAATCAACATTGATTAATTTACTTGAAATTCTCTTATCAACAATCAATACAATTCCATCTCGATACTTGAGGCCAACTGTTGTAGTTCCTCGTTTTACTGATTCACGGGCATATTCGACTTGGTATAGCCTACCATCTGGGCTAAACGTACTTACTCCATGGTCATATCCTCTTCCGCTTGGTTGCATTTCGATGACTCCTGTGCTTTGGGTCTAATCGACCTCTTATGAACCTTGAGAACAATATAGCCGCAATGCTCAACGACAAGAGATGTTTGGGACAATCATGCGTGTAGCGGTATTATCTTCTGGAGGAAAAGATTCGACATACGCAGTTTGGTGGGCATTAATGAACGGCTGGGAGGTATCGATGATTGTTACAGTTAGAGTTTCAGCCAAAGACTCAATGATGTTCCAGATAGATGGTACTGCTATTGCAGGAGCACAAGCAGCAGCAGCTGGTATTCCATGGTTGCCAATATTAGATAATAATGAAGAAGGAGTTCAGCAATTAGAAGAAGCTTTGCAACCTTTCACATATGGTTCAAAATGGCCTAGATCATCAATTTGGTCAAAAGGTGACATCGAACAAGCAAATTGGCCTGATAATTGGACTTGTAATCGTCCCATTATTGCTCGGCCATCTGAACCTATTCAAGCAATCATATCTGGCGCTCTTCGTTCTGACTACCAACGAAAACGTCTTGATATGATGGCACATAGATTGGGCATACATTCATTCAGTCCATTATGGCATATGCCTCCAATTACACACATGAACAATCTCATCGATGGTGGATTTGATGTTAGATTTACCTCGGTTAGTGCTGAAGGTATTGATAAATCATGGATTAACAGGAAATTGGATAAAAATTCACTTGATGATTTAATCGAGTTAAATTCTAAATTTGGAATCAATATAGATGGTGAAGGCGGTGAATTTGAAACAACAGTACTATCTTCTCCATGGTTTAACACATTAACATGGGATGTAGGAATAGAATGGAATGGACAAAGAGGAAATGTGTCGATAGTAGATGTGAAAAATTTTCACTAAATTATCCACATTGCCAAAAGTGCAAGTCCAGTAATTATTGCAACAACACCGAGTAACGCAATCATTGCATGTGGTCCATATTGATTAGAATCATTAATTGCAACATTTAAGAATCCGCCATGAAAAATGCCTGTTGTAACCCCATATTCATCACCTAATTCTTCAAAATCGGGTGGAGTTCTTCGAGGAATTCTTTCACCAGCTCTTGGAGGTAAGGACTCGCCCATAGATTGTGGTTAATGCTCAAGCGTATAGGTATGACGGATAGAACGTGTCAAAGACTAGTCTATGCTTCGCAAGAATAATGCTACCTGAGACGGGCCAATTATTGCATATAGCTTCAGAACCAGGGTCCGGTGCAACTTCATTATCTCTTCAATTGATTCGTGACTCATTAAGTAAATCAGGTCGAATCATATGGATTGGAAGAGAAATGCCTGATCCAGGTAGACTTTCAAATATACTTGGTTCCCTTCCTACTACATCACTTTCAAGGTTTCATGCCGCTGCATTTGGAGAGCATATAGATAGAGGAATAGAACAATCATTAGATCTTATAGAAGGTCTTGGAAGTGTCAGTCATGTTGTAATTGATAATTGGACTGGCGTCTCCGGAAAAGTAAATTCCCAATTAACAAATATTATGAAAAATTTGATTCAAACATGTAATAATAGATGTATTTTAATCGTAACATCTCCAATGTATGCTGATGCATCAGGTAAAGATGAATGGGCTATTCGTGGCCCTGATTTATTTACAACAACATGGAGATTGTTTAGGAAAAACCCTAATTCACCAACTCGAATTTTAGACATAAATTCCAATCAATTAGAGTTGATTCCTATTGATGACGGTTTTGAATTTACAGATTATTCTTCATAAACCAATCCTTGAGATTCGGCAGCCTCCTCAAGTAAATCACCAAGCATTTCCAATGTTTGTTCATCAGGTTCATCAAATTGTTCTGGGTTTTTAGCAGTTCCATCTAATTCATCATTTCCAGCAATATGTGGTTGATTATTCTCAATTGATTCAGCAATATTGTTACTCCTTAATCTCATAATATACCAAAGCAATATTGTGGTAATTCCAAGCATCCCAATAATGCCATATGTCTCAGTATCCATGATTATCTGAATAGAACCCGCACCAATAAACTTGGGTTAAAGCATCATGTTTACAGGTTTAGATAGATGACGTCGAGATGAAGGAGGAGGTTCAACCCAATCGAATGATTCTCGTTTTGTTGCTATCCAGTAACTAGTTTCCATGTGTTTACAAATTTTACATCTTAACGTTCTGGATTTCCCAGTAGATTTTAGACCACCTCCACAACTGCACTTTGGTCTGATCAAACTACTAGGTACTGAAAATACTCGCTTTAATCGTTCAATATGTAAATGGCCATCTGGTGAAATAAGAACTAATACATGAATTCTATCACCTGGCAATAAATCTGCAACACTTGAATTCAGTACACCTCCATCCTTGAATGAAATTAACGGAATTAATCCAGTATTGGATAGAATGTTGACGGTTACGTGACCTCCCCTATTTTTCATTGGCATATCTAATACTGTTGCTTTGATATCTGCAACTAAATGATCATCAGAACATTGATTGGTAATATGGATGGAATAATCCACGATTTTTTCTTTCCAATCTAAGTTCATTAAATCATTCAATGCATTCTGTGTAGCATCAATATTCCATCCTCTAACTCCAAATAATACAGGACATGGTGTACGAGGAGAGATTAATCCACGATTGTATGTGGGATCACGATTCATGAAAGTATCAGGATGATTGTTTTCTAAAATACTAATAGCATTTACAGGAATATTTCGAATCTCACCACACATTGACGAATGTCTCCATGCAATTCCTTCGAAAGTTGACGTATGAGATGGAACCCATGAAACAGCGGCAGCAGCACCAATTAATCCATCTGTACCTAAATCTGAAATTATATAATGAATAACTGAAGGATGATTAACAATTTTATCGAAATTTGAAAATTCAGATCTTACACATTGCCAATATATTGATTCATCATAATGACCTTCTTCACAAATAATCAATCCTGGGCGAGCGTGTTTTGATTCATCATAAATTTTGATTTGTTCTACTAATTTAGTGAACCATGAATTAATTGCATCTATATATTCTTGATGATTATCTGGATTAATTTCAA
>PAOZ01000042.1 GCA_002708695.1 Methanobacteriota archaeon
ATGGTGTTGGCGTTTGCTCAACATGGAGCAGACGTAGTCATTGCTTCTCGCAAGGTCGATGCCTGCGAAGAATTAGCCGAAGAAGTTAAAGATACGACGGGACGCCGAGCACTACCTGTCGCGTGTCATGTCGGCTATTGGGACCAGTGCGATGACTTATGCGAAACGGTGTACAGCGAATTCGGTCAATGCGATGTGTTGGTAAATAACGCAGGCCTATCCCCTCTCTATCCATCTCTTTACGAAGTAACAGAAGATCTTTACAGCAAGGTGATGGACGTAAACCTCAAAGGTCCTTTCCGACTTTCTGCCGCCTTCGGGAAGCGCATGTTCGATGGCGACGGCGGGTCCATCATCAACGTCAGTTCAGTCGCAGCGATTGAACCCACGCCGAACGAAACCGCATATGGGGCAGCAAAAGCCGGAGTTCATGCAATAACCAAGTCGTTTGCGCGTGAATACGGACCCAAGGTCAGAGTCAACTGCATCATGCCCGGCCCATTTCTCACCGATATTTCAAAAGCTTGGGATATGGAAGTCTTCAACGCGAAAGCTGAAACAGATATCGCCCTGCAGCGCGGAGGCGAGGCCGACGAAATTGTTGGTGCCGCCCTGTATTTCGCAAGTGCAGCATCGAGTTACACAACCGGAGCAATACTCAAAGTCGACGGTGGTGCAGGTTGGGCCGCAGGCTGACAACCAAACAAATTTGACCATTAGGAGGCGTCATGACCTGGAACTTCGAAACCGACCCTGACTTTCAAGAACAGCTCGACTGGATCGATGAATTTGTTCGCGAAGAGATCGAACCACTCGACTTCATCATCACCTCGCCATACGACCTCACAGATCCTGTGCGGAACGACATCATCAAACCTCTCCAAGCTCAAGTGCAGGAGCGTGAGCTGTGGGCGTGTCATCTCGGACCAGAACTTGGGGGTCCCGGTTACGGTCAAGTAAAGCTCGCATTGATGAACGAAATTCTGGGTCGGGCTCGTTGCGCTTCAACGGTGTTCGGTACCCAAGCTCCAGACACGGGCAATAGCGAGATTTTGGCTCATTTCGGAACGTCAGAACAAAAAGAGGAGTTTCTTGAGCCTCTGCTTCGAAACGAAATTGTGTCTTGCTACTCCATGACAGAACCACAAGGTGGAGCAGACCCAAAGGTCTTCCAAACCACAGCTATCCAAGACGGTGACGAGTGGATCATTAACGGCGAGAAATGGTTCTCATCCAATGCCCGTTATTCGACCTTTCTGATCGTGATGGTGGTAACAGACCCTGATAATCCCCCATATCAGCAACAGTCCATGTTTCTGGTCCCAACTGACACTCCAGGGGTGGAGATCGTACGAAACGTCGGGTTGGGATACGAATCAGAAACCGACGACCATGGTTCCCACGCGTATGTCCGCTACAACAACGTTCGGGTCCCCAAAGACAACCTTTTAGGGCCAAGAGGCGGTGGCTTCATAGTTGCTCAAACAAGGTTGGGTGGAGGACGTATCCATCACGCGATGCGGACCAGCGGTCGAGTACAAAGAATTTTCGACATGATGTGTGAGCGAGCTATCAGCCGCACCACACAAGGCGAGCTGTTATCCAAGAAGCAGATGGTGCAAGAAATGATCGCTGACTCATGGCTTGAAATGGAAATGTTTCGGCTATTCGTTCTCCGAACAGCGTGGCGGATCGACAAATACCAGGACTACAAAAAGGTCCGAAAAGACATTTCCGGAGTTAAAGCCGCCATGCCAGGCGTCTACCGAAACATTGCAACTCGGGCCCTACAAATTCATGGTTCCTTGGGTGTTTCGTGGGAGATGCCCTTCACCAGAGAAGTTATGGAGTCATTCCACATGGGTTTGGCAGATGGCCCAACAGAAGTTCACAAGGTACAAGTGGCACGAAGAGTGCTTGATGACTATGTCCCATGCGACGATCTTTTTCCCACTGCACACCTACCACGACAACGCGAAGCGGCACTCACGAAGTATGCAGACGTCTTAGAACGGCACCTCCAAACCCAATAAATCGATCGGCAACAGACATTTCGTAGGGCAGAGATACTGCTTCACAAGCTATTTTCAGGTCAGAACAATTTTTAGGGGTGAACGTGGCGCGTTTAACTGAGTTGAGTAGATCTGTCGAGGGAAGGGTGGTGTTGGTAACGGGAGCAGGTGGGGGTCAAGGACGCTCAACAGCTCATCTCTTTGCTGACGAAGGCGCACACGTAGCGGTTACAGATCTTGGACAGTCCGAAGTTGACGCAGTGGTGACTGAAATCGTCGGCGCCGGAGGTTCGGCTGCAGGGTGGACTATGGATGTCGCCAACGCTGAACGTGTACAACAGGTGACCGACGAAGTTGCAGCCAAATTCGGTGGAATCGACTATCTGATTAACAACGCAGGAATCTCGCGTTTTGCTCCAATTGACGCGGAAAACTATGAGGACGAGTGGGCTATTTCTCTAGAGGTCTTGTTGACCGCTCATACCCGAACTATTCGGGCTGCATTGCCCTACCTACGACAAAGCGATGCAGCTCGTATCGTGAATATTGCTTCTACTGAGGGGTGGGGGGCAACCAAGTTCGGATCGCCCTATACGGCAGCGAAACACGGGGTTATCGGCTTAACAAAGTCCTTAGCGGTTGAATTGGGTAGAGAGGCCATCACAGTGAACTGCATCTGTCCCGGACCTATCGACACGCCAATGGTTGCTGATATACCAGATGAAGATAAAATTATTTTTGCAAAACGCCGCACAGCTTTGGGACGTTACGCACAACCCGAAGAAGTGGCTCACGGAACACTAAATTTTTGTTTACCAGCTAGCCAGTACATGACTGGTGCGGTCTTGCCAGTTGATGGCGGACTTCTGATCAAAAACGCCTAGCCGCATCCCTGAGCCGGATATTCCCATAGCCCCCAGTTAGCTCGAGGTTCGACACCAACTAGTTGCGCTCCACTGCAACCATCAAGAGCTGTTCTTTCAGCGACAACGTAAGGTCCACACGGCTGTTGACCACTTGCTAAGTCGATTCGACGATGATCGATATCGGGAAGTTCGAGCCGATACAGCCACATGGCATAACTTTTTGTGGACCGGTCGTGGGCAAGGCAGCCGACATAATCAGGAACAAGCTCTGACGTTGCTGCCTGACCATCAGCGATTTGACCAACTTTGTGAAGGTTCTGATGGGCGATGAGTAGCGAAGGGATCGCCACGCAAGCAAGGAGCAACAACGCAACCGCTGGAGTTTTCTTGACCGTTACGATCGACAACGAACTGACAGCCACAGCAGCGAGAGCAGTTGTTCCTAGCCGCCCGTTAGCTAAAGACCAGAGCGCTGAGATGTCGAGAGTCATAATCGTTCGCGGTGAGCCATCTACTAAGTGCGACTTCGCAAGAACAAATACCAGAGCAGCAAAAACAAAGGAAAGCGATATATAGATCGCGCGTCGACTAATCGTTTGGGTGGACAAGGTGGCGAGCACCAAGATCATAAGAGGAATCGCCCAGGGCGCGGCATAGCGACTATATAAAAGTGTGTCTACACGGTCACTACCGGCAAGGACCCAACCGCCCATGAATATTATTCCGATGCCACTGATCGCAAAAAATAGTCCCGCCGGGTTTGCTGTTGGGTTACGGATCAGTGCGATACCAAGGAGCAGTCCGAGGACGGCTAGGCCTGCTGTGCCACCCGAAAGAGCCAAGAATTGACCAGCGATCGTACCAACCGGACCTGTGACATCGTCGGGAGAAATGGCTGCATCGAGGCGGGCCGATGGCCACGAGTTTGTGAAATATAGTCCGGCCGCGCTCACAAGAATTGCGGGGACTAAGCCTTTCAGGACAGGCAAGGTCTTCCTTATCGCGACAGACACCACCAGGGCGGCGATTGTGACGACAATCATCCGCGGATGAATAACAACAGCAATGCCGCAAACTGTTCCGAACACCGCCCAGTGCCCTCGAGCTGCCAGGATGCCCGCTGCGAGAAGAACAGCCACAAGTAACGTTTCGGACCAGCCGATTCGGGAACTAACTGATAACGAGGGGTGAAACGCCGCTGCGATAGAGGCACTGGTCCACACCCAGGGAGCAGGTGACATCGTCTTGGCGAGACAACCTGAAAGCCAGACGCAAATTCCCGCTAACAACCCGTTCAGGATTAAAGCAGCGGTGTGTAATGAATCGCCGTCAAGCCAACCAACGGGAATAAGAAGAGCACCGTAGCCGGGGTGAAAAGCCAACTCGACAGGTAGAACTCCACCATAAGGCCACTGAGCAACACTCAAGTACGCCGAGACGTCAGGAACAGCGACAGGGCCGCCGTGGACCAGCGCAATGACGATGTGGATAAGCGTTACACCGGCAGCGACGGTCCAGTTACGCGTTTGGCTCAACAGTTTCGACTTGAGGAGGCCCACTCGACGGCTCTTCGGTAATTAATTCAAACGTTGTTGGCGGAGCGACCGTGCTTGACGGAGCTGTGGTGGTTGGGGCGACAGGCGCCGTTGTAGTCGTTGCAGCGCCAACCGAAGCACCTGAAGTCGTCGATGTGGGAGCAGCAGAAGGCGTTTCAGCTTCAGTCGTCTCGTCGTCTGAGTTCGCGTCCGTTGTCTCAGCAGCTGGCTCGGTTCCTTTAGCGTCACTTTCCACGACCGTCTCAACGGTCGTAGCTACCGAGCTCAACGCTGGAGCGTCGTCGCCTCCCATGTCTTCAGATGGCGTGAGGCTCGTTCCGCCGCAGCCTAAGGGCAACAGGCTTATTGCAATGGAAGCAGCGGCAACGCGAATTTGAGGGAAGACCACAGCCGGCACAGTAGCGAACCGCGGCACAGGTTGCGTGGACATTCTGACCGAATTTCTGACCGTAGACGCGAGTTGGCCCCGGGGCGGGGCCCCGGGGCCAACTGCAAATTGCTTAACTTTTAGCTATTAGTAGCTATCTCAGCCAACTAGCGCTGCTTGATCAGCTGCCGCAGCCATTGCGTTGCCGACAAGGTCGGTCGCAGTGTTTGCGTAGTCAATCTTGGATGTGCCAGGCACAAACAGCTTAGTTGAGTCGGTAACACTGTGGACAGTGGTAACAACCGCACCGTTGACCGAAGTGCTGGTGGCTGTGTTATTTACTGCGCCGTTGTTGTCACCAGTACCGTCGTACACGATGCTAGCTGCAGCGATGCTGGACTTCAGCATTGATTCACTAAACGTTGAGGTGACGGTCATCGTATGAGTACCACCACCGAACTTCGCGGCATTAGCATTTGCAGCCTGTGCGGTAGCCGACAGTGCAGCCGTGAGCGCACCGGCACCGCCTTGGACGGCCGCCGTTACAAGTGCACTACAGGTAGCAGACGCATTAATCGTCGCCGCTATCTGCGTAGCTGTCGTGGTGGTATTGGTACCACCAGCGTTGGTCGCAGCGTTAGATGTGTCAAAGACCAAAGTCATGACGCCTGCCGCCGCAGTACACGCACGGGTTGTTGCTGTGGTTGCAGCTGGGACCGCCCAAATAACCTGATATAGGTTACCTGCGGAACCCGCCGTCTTGGCAGTCAACAGAACTTTGCCGTCAAGGACATAGGTGGCTGCCGCACCTGCAGCCTGGACAACTGTCGGGCTACCAACAAGAGTCGGAACCGTAGTATCGCTAGTTACGACAGCGGAACCAGCAGTGTTGGTGTTGCCGTTAAGGTCCTGAACTGCACCAGCAACAAACTGAACCGTCGTGCCTACAGCGAATGCTGCAGCCCTAGTAAGAATCAGCTTGTCAAAGACATCGCCTGCAACGAGTGCGCCAATTGCTTCACCGTCGGTGCTGACTGTCGCGGTGCCAAGCCTCGTGTTTGTCGTAAGGTTCGAAGCGTTTGCGACACCACTGATCTTCAGATCAGCATTAGTAAGCGCGTTAACAATCTTCACTGGTTCACTGAACGTGAAGGTCATTACGGTGCCAGTGGCGTTGATCTTCGCAGTGGTGGACACTGTCGGCTTGGTGGTGTCACCAGCGACAGTTGCAGTCGTCAAAGCGTTGGTGCGACCGTCAGCGGTGCCAAGGACACCCTTTGCGAGACGCAACTCATCACCCTTGGTGATCGCCGCAGCGAAACCGAACACAGCAGTCGAGCCGCTCTTAGCGGTCGACGGCACGGTGGTCATTGTGCAGGCATTCGACTGAGTGCTTACACCAGTTGCAGCAGCAATGACTACGAGGTCAGTAGTGGCACATGTTGATTTCAGTACTGGTTCGCTGAACGTCACAGTTACTGTTGTTTGGCCAGCACGTCCGTCAATCGAAGCGGTCCATCCGGTAGCAGTGCCACCAGCAGCGGTCTTGACTGCGGCTTCAGTAGCGGCTGGAATGACGCCAGTGCCACCAATGATTGTCACAGTCAACCCTGCTGTACCAGCTGGGTTCGCTGTAAGCCAAGCGCTTGACGCACTTGCGAGTGACCCACCGTTGGTGCCAAGCAGAACTGATCCGTCGGCGTTAACGATCTGACCAGCTGCAAGAGCGTCAGCTCCACCACTGGCAGGTCCCATCTCAGCAAGATAAACCTCTCGCTTGTTCATTCCGAAACCACCAGCAGCGATGCCTTTGACAGCTAAGTCAGCAACAGCAGCAGTAGTTGCGAAACGATCCGCTCCGGAGATACGGGTAACTGAGTAGGAAGCTTTCAACGTGGTCTCAACAGCCGATGAAACAGCACCGGTGCCACCAATGATGACAACTTGCTTAACACCGAGGTTTTGTAGAGCTACCTCTGTGGCTGTTGGGAGTGAATCTTTCTGCGTGAGAAGAATCGGGTGAGTGTTGGTGGTTGCTTGACCGTTAGGTCCACTTACCAACATCGAAGCTGATACTGCGTCAGCGAAGCCTTCGCCGCTAACAACGATCGCAGTCTTCTTGGAGTTGAAGGTTGCGACGTTTGCGCCGGTGATTGCGTTAGCGACCATGGCGCATGTCGTGTACCGGTCAGAACCTGCATAACGGGTAATAGCCGAACTAGCTAGGCCCGCACCGCCTCCAGCGGTTGTGGTCTTCAGTTTAGTTTCTACCGCGGAACTAACTGCGCTAGTGCCACCCACAATGTAAACCTGGGTTGCTGTAGAAGCTTTCGTTACAGCCGCTGCAGTCATGGTTCCTGCCTGAGGAAGGAGCAGAATGCCTGCGTCTTCTTTTTCAGCAAGACCCAAGGCGCAAAGGGCGTCTGGGTAGTTGTCACCGCTAGCTATCACCAAATCGGTGACAGCATCTTTGGCGTTGGTTCCTGTGTGAACCTTTTCCGCGGTGTTATATCGGTCTGTTCCCGAATACGATGCACGCGCTGTAATGGTGACCTGTGTTGCCGCACTTGCGGGTGTAGCAACTAGGGCCAGTACAGACGCGATTAATGCAGCGGCGATTACCGCTGCAAATGAACGTATCGAGCTTCGCTTTGTGCGAGTACTCAAGGTCTTTGCCTCCTGTTAGCAAATGTCCGTATGTTGTTAATTCCGGGCCCGGGTAGACCCGGACATCGGCCAATGCGAACTGCGAACCCCGAAAGACTCACAACACGCTTCATATGTATAACTGTGCCACCCACGAATGTGTGACACAGAAACCTGAAATAAATGTACGGAATATTATGACCAATGGCAAGCCCCTTTAAAACTATTTAAAGAAGCCTTAAAAACCGGCGTATCACCATGAGTAAGTGTCAAATTGCCATTCTAGGAAATCATCTCCGAGACCAGGTTCAAGAACCGTGATGTCAGCCTTAAATCCGCCTCGTCCTCGCAGGTCTGTTGCCGAACCGGCTGAAAGGTCGCTAAATCCGCGAAGTTTCCAGACCCCATCTATATAGAGCGCTTCACCTTCAGCTGTTCCTGAGATGGAGCCGTTGGCAAGTTCAAGAATCCAGCTTGCTGCAAATGAGTCCGGCGCCAAGCCGTCTATGGAGTTACCGCGATTGAGAGTTATCGAAATTTCGCTATCGACAGCGCTGATTTCTTCTTGGTTCGACGAGACGAGAATAGGGGGAGCGTAGGCCCGAAACCGCCAAAGACTGGTCCCACCGGTATTCGGATCCGAGGAGCTATCAATTCCCGAGGTTTCATAGGCGGGACGCGCTGTAATAAAGTCACTTAAACCAAGGTACTTGGCGGAATCAGAACCAACAGCTACGGAATTTGAAGTCAAACCGTCGAGCCCTACGGCCTTAATCCAAAGTTTCTCTTCTCCACCGAAACTTCCTTTAACGCAACCGGGTGCACCTAATCCAGGCAGACGCGCCATACCGTCTCCATCCCGTAAATACCAGCTTTGAGCCATAATATCGACAGTGGTCAACGGGACGGATTGCTGTCCGACCCCCATCAGAAGCCATCTGGCATCGCTATATCCGCCTCGATTTGAGCACATTTGCAGATAGCCCGAGCCCAGTTCTCGAAATACCGGAGATAGAGACATTTTAGTACCAAAAACGCCAGCAATATCAGGTTTCGTCTGCACACCAACCCCTTCGACACTCCCGCCAACCGCTGATGATATTTGGTTCGCGATTGCATCAGAAATTATTGAAGTACCCCCAAACAGCACAGAAAAGCCTGGAACTGCACATCCCGCACTTGCAGAAACGCTGGAACACCAATACTGGTTTGGGTCAAAGTTCCTAGCTAAAAAATCAGCCACCGATGATGGAAGCTGATCAGAGCCCGCCCGCACCAATATTACGGGAACTGCGTCTCTGCTAAGACGCTCTGGAGGCACCGCGTCAAACGGTGAAGCGCCGTAAGTTGGGCCTAAACGTCTAGCTGGTGGCGTTCTGTTCGCTGCAGCACCAGAAGCTGCGGCGCACCAAGCTCCTGCGCCTAGCGCATCGGCCCACCCTCGGCTACCTCGCCCGGAGCCTGAAGAACCTGCAAAACACAGCATTGAGGACGAAGTATCCATGCTTGATGTGCTTCCCCACCAGCCACCTAAGCGTTCAGCCATTTTGATGCTGGTCTCATATCGGTCCCGTCCAGCCACCCTCCATGTTGTGGCGCCACTGAGTTCGGCCGCTTCTTGAGCCACAGCCTCTGATATTCGTGCTTCGCCACCGAGAATCACCAAATTACTGATATTCAAGGTTTCTAGCGCCTCGGCTGTTTCAAATGGGAGGACGTCAGTACCGTTGTGTAACAAGACGGGGACCTGCCAGAACGACGTCCACCAGCCTGCCGCTATAGCATCTGCGCCTGTTAGACCATCGGCCAGCACGACAGTGCGATTCAGCAGTCGGCAATCAGTTCCAGACGGCCGCCACTCGACGACAGAGTTGTTGTAAAAGGTCATTCGAGTGGAGCCATCCGTACTGGATCCATCGTTGCAACCGGTAACACCGGTCACAGCAGAAGCAGTGCCTAAAGCTTGCGCGACCGCAGCTGCAGTCCCGAAGCGGTTACTTCCGGCGACCCGAAACACGGAATCAAAGCCCATACCGAGAAGCTCCTCTTCAACAGCTACGGGTACCGCGGAAACCCCTCCCACGATGATGGCCTCTCTAGCGGATGTGCAGCCTCCGTTTCTGAGGTCTTGAACAGCGAAACGGCTGGCTGCGCTCAGTTTGGTTGCTCCTCGCCGAGCTGCCGACGTCACAATGACCGGTGCGTAGTCGGTATCAACTCTCTTATAGGCCCCAACAGGGTCGAAAAGCGGATCTGCGGCAGCTGTACGTCGCAAGTACGGCTCAGATGAGTTGCCTGTTGGGTCCGAAAGAGCGGTGGCAGCGAGAGCATCAGCGGGTGAATCGCCCGAGACCACAATGACTGCTCTTGGACATCGGTTAATACCCCACCATCCAGCGGCATTTGATAGGTCATTCGCCATGTCTGAGTTGGAGTTGGACGTCGAAAAGGGAAAGCCTCCCGATCCACGCAACGCGAGTGTCGTCGCTAGGTTTGTTTGGTACCGATCGGGTCCATAAAACCGGATCCCATTGGGATATCCCGACAACTTCGGTTGAATTGAGCGGCTATCCGGCCAATAGGAAGGCTGGACAGCTGTGGGTTCGTAGGCGGCTGCTGGAACCAGAAAGACGAACCCTGTCAATAAGCAAAAGAGTCCGAGCAAAAGTACGCGCGCGCCGCCCCGGGTCACGGAGTCAGAGAAATATCTAATAACCCTGCACCGGACACGAGATCAACCGTGCCTGAAAAACTTCCCTGTCCTGCTAAGCCCATACCGGGGACGTCTGCTTTAAAGAGCCCACCAGCCTGCCCTACAACATCAGAGCTATCGATGAAACCAATAAGCCGGACCTCAGCTTGGCTCCCGTTGTCTATATTTATAATCAGCAGGGCATCCAGCCTCTGACGACCATCTGCGTCTGTCTCGGTCGCCAAACGAAGGCGGCTCGTTGTGTCAAGGCGTCCCTGCAGCGAAACCGAATCAACGAGGAAACGAACATCTCCGACGAGTTCAAACTGGCCCCGGCCAACAGGAACGACTTCAAGCGAATTCCCGCTCAAAATTCCCGCCAAACCTAATGTAATTTGGCTATTTGGGACACCAACTTGTGACTCATCACTATCAGTCGAATCTACGTTGGCCCTGTTATCCGCATCCAACGACGGGGAGAGAGTTTCAACAACAACAGTCATTGTCTCGCCAAGATCATTGGCACCTGCACCATCGGCTCCAGCGACTTCGGCGCCTAAATCCCCTTTAGTTTCCGTTAGAACTACTCCCGGCGCTCCAGCAGTGAAATTCTCAACGGCTTGGTGAACTGCGCTGTCATTAGTCGGCGTAAAGACCGCTGCTGCTAGGCCTATACCCACCGCAGCTTTTGCGATAACCGGTACTACTGCCGGTGCGGTTTGCGCCACGGCAACAGTCGCTTCTGTGAGCGCTGGTAGTGACGATGCCACTGTCGTTGTCGCTTGAGACGCGGCAGTAACCGCCGTGCTGGTTGCAGCCGACCCGGCAGCAGCTGTTACAGGGACTGACGATGAAGTCGCCGCTGCAGCAGCCTTCTCACCTTTCTTAAGTATCCCAATTACGAAAATCGGTAGCGCTGCTACACCCTTCATAAGCGATTTCATCGCAATTCGGGCACGCGATACCCGAGCTCTCGCATTTTGTTCAGAAACCCCAGCTACAGCCGCAACCTCTCCATAGTCAAGTTCATCGACAAAGCGCAAAACGAGGGCCTCCCTATACGGGTCAGCTATTTCGCTCAAAGCAGATTTCAGTTTCTCATCATCTAAGTGAAGGCCTAATTCTTCATCAGCACCCGGAGCATTAAGGTGCTCTACTGGTTGCGCCGAGAGCAAATCTTGTTTCTCGCCGTCTCGGCGCCGCCGGTTGGCCTCATCGACGCAAACATTCGCCATAATTCGATGAAGCCAAGGACCCAACCGATACTCACCGTTAAACCTCGGCAATGCTCGGTACGCCCGAACCAACGTCTCCTGGACTGCATCCTCGGCAGTAGCGTCACATAAAAGCTTGCGTCGAGCATGGCCATACAGTGAAGATCGGTGTTCGCGTACGAGCTCATCAAAAGCTTCGCTATCACCTGCTTGGTGAGCCGCTACTAGTTCTCGATCATCAACATAGATCGCCATCGTTGCCTTTAAAAACATTCATTAACGGTTCAACATCAATAATTTAGATGTATACCGCACCACTATCGCGCGACTTGAGTCCCTCCGCCGGTCACTTCGCCTTCAATCTACGAAGTTACATGCTTAAACGCACTCTCAGATACCTGCCTTACACAGATCTTCACATATCTGTCGCAAAAAAACTCCATGCTCTCGTGGTGACAAATGAGCTACATGAGCAGGGCCTTCTACCCCCCAGTCTGGGTCTACTTCTTTAATAGCAGCCGCCAAGGCATCGACATCCGCCGGAGCGACAAGCAAACCCGACACGCCTGTTCGAACAAGGTTCGGGATACCTCCAACCGATGTCCCTACTACCGCCCGTCCTGCCGCAGCAGCTTCTGCTGCTACTAAACCAAAACCCTCGCGTCTACTCGGTACAACGACGATTCGAGCTCTTTGGTACCAATCACCCATCTCTCTAGGTGGTACTGCTCCTGGAAGATGGAGCCGAACTCTGAGTCGCTGGGCTTGTGCTTCGAGCCTTGGACGTTCAGGGCCCACTCCGACAATTGTGATTTCTGGTCGATCCTCATATTCGATCATCGAAACCGCTTCTATTAGAACGTCGAATCCTTTTTCAGGAACCAACCGTCCGACACCAAGGATTAGCCCATCGCGCGGCGCTGGTGACGGTGACGGAAGACTTTCCAAATCAACAGGCATCGAAAGAACCCTGAACTTCCGATCCGAAACACTTTCACCCCAAACAGCGAGTTCATCACTTACCGCCAAACGGATTTGCGCCGTCCGCATAACAAATCTCGCAAGCTTTTGAACCCCTTTCGTGTTCACAACAGCGGCATCCGACCCATGCAGATGCACCAAACTGGGACGACGAGTCATCGCAGCCGCGACCACAGCCACTAGACCTCCAGGTATCCACCAATGGCCGTAGGCGACAGAGTTTTTCTGACGAAGTTGACGAACCATCATCGCCATCATGGTCAGAAGCATGGGCAAGACAAGCAGTCTCTTAAGACCTCGAGCTTCTCGGTACATAGATCCGGTAGCAGCGAGAGTTTGTATCTTTCGAGGAGCGTAACGAACCCTAATAACTTCAATGCCTTCTAGTTGATAACGCGGCGGGAGCCCATTGACCATGGGGCACACAACCGTTACTCGCATTCCCGCCGCAGACATAGCTCTTGCATGGTTGAGAAGAAACGGCTTATCAGGGTCGTCAACAGAAGCTGGAAATCCTGGCGCGCACAACACAACGCGAACATCTTGTCGCTGATCCACATAGCTAGTTTGCCTGATACAAGTAGGGACCAAGGGGGCACTACCCTCACTTTGGTGGATCAGACTTGGTTGCAAAGGAGCAGAGCGGTGATTCGCTGGGTTGTCGTAGCTGCAACAGTTGCCGTTCTGTTTCGGGTTGCATCACGCCATACCAGCGAACTCACAGCTATAGAACTCAATTTCAATATCTTTTGGATAGCAAATGCAGCTGTTGCTACCACCGCAGCAAACTTGTTACTCCCATTGGGGTGGCGACAGATTCTTATTTCTTTCGATCAGGTTCTATCTGCAGGTCCGGCAGTTCGTTTGTGGTGCTTTGCCCAGACCGCCCGTTACTTACCTACCGGGTTGCTAGCGATCGCTTCGAGATTGCAGCTTGCTACCAAGGCCGGCGTATCTCGCACGGTTACTGCTAGTTCACTAGTCGTTGAGACTGCGACACTTTTTGCTTGGGCTCTTTTGGTCTGCGTAATCTTCGCACCATCGGTTGCGCTACCGATGGGGATCCGATGGCTTCTGGGTATCACCTGCGCATTCGGTCTCATCAATTCTTCCTGGTTGATCTCCTTTGCCTGCGTTCGTATGTCGCGACTCAAAAAACTGAATGTGTCAAAACCTCATGGAAGATTTTTGGTTAAAAGTACTGCCTTGTTGGGAGCAAGTGTGGCTACGCGAGCGATAGGGACTACGTGTTTGGCCGTTGGGTTCTTGGGCATCAGTTCAGACGATGTAACGCTCATAATTGGCGCCGCCTATGCGGGGGTAGCAGCAGGAATGATTGGCATCACACCGGCAGGTCTCGGGGTACGTGAAGGAGTAGTGACCACGATTTTGGCTCACCGTTTCGGACTCAGCGACGCTGCGGCGTTCGCCTTAATAAGTCGAGCTTGGGAATTCGGTTTCGAGATGGTGTTCCTCGTTGTCGCGACGTGGTGGGGTCGGAGTACTCAAAGTAATGACGAGTCGGACAAGGATTCTTCAGTTTCAGACGCCAAGCTGTAGCTATGACGCACAGAGACATGATCGTCATAGGTGGCGGACCTGCGGGCGCCGCGACTGCAATCCGTGCTGCGCGACTTGGAATCAATGTCACGGTGTTCGAAAAGGGTGACCATGGTCGTGACAAGGTCTGTGGTGACGGGCTCACTCCACGCGCAGTCGGCGCTCTAAACGACTTAGAGATTGAGCTACAAGAAGCACATCAAATTCAAGGGCTGCGAATGATTGCGGGTTCTAAAACTCGTGAGTTGGACTGGCCTGAGACATCTCGCTTCCCCGCTCATGGTGCTGTTTGGCCTCGACGCCAACTTGATGCTGCATTAATGGATGCCGCAGCGACGGCGGGCGCTGAGCTGATTTATAACACTGAAGTTCTTCCCGATGTCGATGCCGATGGCCGCTGCATCGGAGTGACTACCCCAGACGGGAAATGGACTGCAGATCTTGTCGTATTAGCCGCAGGAGCACAAGGCAAGGCCGCTCGTATCTTGGGTGCGGAGCGAGACCCCAACGAGCCTTTCGGTCTCGCCATCCGCACCTATGCAGAAACCCCCCGTCACGCCGACCGTCATATCGAAGCATGCCTGACTCTCCAGGATGAAAACGGAGTAGCTGTTCCTGGTTACGGCTGGCTATTCCCAGCCGGTGATGGAACCGTGAACATCGGATGTGGTGCTCTCAGCACTATGAAGGGCTTCAAGTCGTTAAACCTGAACAAGCTTTGTGACGCGTATCGAGATCAGATGCGCGATTCTTGGAGTCTGGGTCCGTACTTGGAACGTCCCCGAGCATGGCGTCTACCAATGAGTGCTCAAAAGCGTCACGGACCAGGATGGGTCGCTGTTGGAGACGCCGCCGGGTTGGTTAATCCAATGAACGGCGAAGGAATCGACTACGGGTTGGAAACAGGCATGTTGATCGCCGACCTCTTCAACAAAGATCCCGTGACGGCGACCGAACAGTACGACCAGCTTGTCGCAGAACGTTTCGATAGTTTCTTAAGAACAGGGCGCCGCTTCTCATTTCTGATCGGGCATCAGGCAATTCTTCGCAACGGACTTCGGCTCGCAGTCGGAACCGACACAATTGCCCGAATTACCTTGCAAGTAATGGGAAATCTCATCGACAGCGATACCCCTGGCGCAGCTGGCCGAATAATGACAGTCGCAGACAAACTTCTTGGAATAGCCGATCCGTTACTCCGCCGCACTCGCGCCGCCGCATAAC
>PAOZ01000043.1 GCA_002708695.1 Methanobacteriota archaeon
AATTACTAATCCTTTTGAAGAAGAATGTAGGATTATTGAAATTCAGTATGGTGAGGAAACTAGTGAAGATGATATTGAACGGCTGTAAGATAATTAAAAATATTAATTTACTGATTGGTTTCAGCATTTTCATATACAATATCAATCCAATGGCTGGATGGCAGAGTGGTTATGCAGCGGCCTGCAAAGCCGTTTACGCCGGTTCGATTCCGGCTTCAGCCTCCATTAATTATTACGCGCAATTTCATTATAGCTCAAGGGACCTTCCAGCTCCCCATTGTTAATTCTAAAAATTTTATTGCAATCTTTAAGGGTGGAAATTCTGTGAGCAATTGCAATTATGGTCTTTTCTTTTCTTAGGCCAATCAGTTCTTGCATAACTTCTTTTTCAGTTTCCGCATCTAGCGCAGAAGTAGATTCATCAAGCAGCAATAGATCTCTTTCATGAAAAATTGCTCTTGCAATAGCAACTCTCTGTCGTTGTCCTCCGGAAAGACGAACACCTTTGTCTCCCAAATTAGTTTCTATACCTTCTGGGAGAGTATCTATAAAATCAGATAACTTCGAAAGCTTAATTGATTTTTCCAATATAGCGCTATTCTCTGCATTTTCTTCAAAAGTAATATTTTTCTTGAGTGAACCGTTTACAAGAAAAATGTCTTGAGGCAGATAAGCGCATTTTTCCCTCCATATTGATATATCTTTATGAATATCCTCTTCATTCGATAAAATTTTTCCAGAAGTTGGCTTCAAGAAGCCTAAAATTATATTGATAAGAGATGTTTTGCCTGCACCAGATGGGCCAATAAGACCAATGAAGTCTCCTTTAGTGATACTAAAAGAAATATTTTTAATAGATCTTTTATCAGAAGCAGGATATCTGTATGAAACATTTTTTAGAACCAAGGATTTAAATTCTGAAGGAATGTGTTTTTTAGTGCTAAAGCTTTTTAAGTTTTTAGGTTCCTCCATTCCGTTACCTTGGCTCTTAATAATATTAGAGAGAGTTGTTATTGGCTCTTTTCCATAAACTATTGTGTTCCACGAAATTTGTAGTTGACTTATAAGAGGAGCAATTCTGATCATTCCAGCCATGAAAACCCCTAACATAGACAATAAAGAAGATAGCTCTTCATTGGTTTCTAAATTAACTGCAACCACCAAAACAACAAAAATAATGAGCACTACTTCAATTAAATTTCTTGGGATAATTCCAAGAAAATTCAGCCTTAGAGATGCACGAGCAATCTTATCTGCTGAAACACTAACTAGGCTAGTAAAAAAATTTTCTTTACCTAGAGTTTTTATTTCTTTCAAACCACTTGAAACATCTGTAGTGCCCTGAATCATGTCACTCGCACCATCTGTATAATCTTTACCATACGAATGTATTTTATTGGCAAAAATAAAGTTATATGAACCAATGACAAGACCTATCATCAGTGATAATGCAAGCAAGGTTATTAAGCTTGTAATTCCAAGAAAAATACAAACAGCACTAATTACAATTATATTGCTTAGGCTTTGCAGTATTGCTTGAAGTACTTCTCTGTATGTACCTGAGAAATTTGCAACGGAAGATAAGTTATCTCCTGAATTACTTGATAGAAAATTTTCATAGCTTTGGTGCAATATTCCATTCACGAGTAATTTTTGGATTTTGGCTTGCTCTTTAGCTGCAAATGAAAGTATTAAATAATTAGAAAAAAGCAAGAATGTAAATTTTATAATAAACATTGCTATTAGAGATATTCCAACAACTAATAATAATTGGCTATGCTCATAAGTCATTAGAAAATTTAAATAGGAATATTCTTTAAATTGATATATGAATGACTTATCAAAAATAATAGCTAAATAGGCTCCAATTAAACTTATTCCAACAAGATCAACCAAAGAAGTCAGCATAAAAAGAATAGTCAAAGGAGCTATTTTTTTTATCTGCATTCCCAGCAGAAATTTTAAACTTTGATAGTAGAGCATTTAAAAATTAATAAATATTAAAAAAATATTGTCAGCAAAAAATTAAATATAATAGATTCTCACTCCCACAACTTCCATGGAGCAGAGTTTGATAAGTATAATTCTTCTAAATATCTCTTTTCAGCAATAGTATCCATTGGCTGCCAAAAACCATTATGTTTATAAGCAGATAATTGATTATTTTTTGTGATTGCTTGCAGAGGCTCTGCTTCCCAAGCAACGTTATAATCCGGAATATAATCAATAACAGCAGGCTCAAGTACGAAAAAACCTCCATTAATCCATGAATTACCTATATCAGGCTTTTCATTGAACTGCTCGACATCATTAGTTTCGTTAATTTTTAAAATTCCAAATCTGCCTGGAGGATTTACTGCGGTTACAGTTGCTAATTTCCCATGAGATTTGTGAAAGTTTAATAATTTGTTAAGGTCTATATCTCCAACTCCGTCCCCATAAGTAAAAAAAAAATGATTCATTTGGCTCTAGAAAATTTTTAATTTGCTTCAATCTACCAGCTGTCAAAGTTTCATTGCCAGTATCCACACATGTAACAACCCAGTTTTCTTTTGTATTCCTTACTATTGAAGAGGAGTTATCTTTAAGATTGAAAGTTATGTCGGTATTTCTAAGATGATAATTTTCAAAATACTCTTTTATAAAATAACCTTTGTAGCCGCAACAGATAATGAATTCATTTACACCGTAAAATTCAAAAATTTTCATGATGTGCCACAATATAGGCAAGCCTCCAATCTCAACCATTGGTTTAGGTCTACTATGCGTTTCTTCGGATAGTCTAGTTCCTAGGCCTCCTGCTAAAATTACAGCTTTCATATTCAATATTAAAGAATTATTTTTAGTATTCTAACATTACTGAAATAACTATTTAGGCGTTAAATTATTTTATTTACGAAAGCTTATTTATTTTATTTCTAATATAATAGCGTCTTGAGTTATTAAAATAGCAAAAATCATTATTAAGGATTAGTTATGGAAGATTTGATAAGAGTCCCTTATGGCTCCACTGTGCATGGGCAAGAGGAAATAGAAGCAGTTATAGAGGTGTTAAATACAACCACCCAAATGTCAAAAAATGTTTCATTATTTGAGGAAAAAATTGCAAAATCCTTTGAAAAATCAAAAGCTGTAATGGTTAACTCTGGATCTTCAGCATTATATATATTAATAGAAGCTTTAAATTTGCCAAAAGGATCTGAGGTTATCACTCCCGCTTTAACTTTTGCCACAACTGTTGGTTGCCTAGTGAAGAATGATCTTATTCCTCACTTTGTTGATGTTGGTCTTAATTCTTACTGCATTGATGTTGAAAAGCTTGATGCAGCAATTAATGAGAATACATCTGCAATTATTGCTCCAGATTTAATGGGAAACATATGTGAATGGGAAAAAATAAAGGAAATAGTTCATAGTAAAAACAAAGAAATAAAGATAATTTGTGATTCCGCAGATACATTGGGGGCAAAACTTTTTGGGAAATCTAATGGTTCATATTGTGATGCGGCCATAACAAGTTTTTATGGCTCTCACGTTATCAATGGAGCAGGTAATGGCGGCATGCTTGTTACAGACTCAACAGAGGTATATGAAAAGGCAAGATTGCTGAGGTCATGGGGTCGCAGCTCCTCGCTATTTAGTGATAGTGAAGCAATTGAAAATAGGTTTAATATTGATTTGGATGGCGTGCAATATGATGCAAAGTTTGTATTTGAAGAGATTGGATATCAATTAGAGCCGTCTGAAATTAGTGCAGCATTTGCATTAGTGCAATATAAAAAATTATCTAAAAATATCAAAGCTAGACAAGTAAATTTTAATCATCATTATCAATTCCTTTCAAAATATGATCAGTATTTTGATCTGCCAGTTCAAAATCCAAATGCAGAAACCGGATGGCTTGCTTTTCCAACAATTGTTAAGGATGGCTCTCCATTTACCAGAACTGATCTTCAAATATTCCTGGAGAATCGAAATATTCAGACTAGGGTAGTTTTTACAGGAAATATTCTAAGACAGCCAGGTTATAAAGACATTAAATGTGTCGGTTCTGCTGAGGATTTTGTAAATGCTGATAGGGTAATGAGAGGAGGTATCCTGCTTGCACTTCATCATGGTCTTACCAATGCAATGCTTTCTCATGTTCATAGCTCTATTGAAGAATTTATTGAGCAGTTTTCATAACTCTTGATGGATGTTGAAAGTCCCTAAGTTTAGTCCCAAGATTGGAATGGGCTCAGTTTGTTTTTTGAACTATGATCTTGGTTTTGGTGGAACCGAAAAGGTTATTGTCTCTTTAGCTAATTATTTTTCTTCTCTTGGTAGAAAGGTGACCATTTTAACATTGTCTGAAAGAAATGATTTTGCTGAATTTATAAGGCCAGAAATTGAAATAGTTTGTTTGAATATTAATAAAATTAAATATATGCCACATAAATTAATTCATTTTGTTATCAGCAATAAATTTGATAATTTTATTTCTAATGTTTGGCCTTTAACATCTCTAAGTTTTGTAGTTAGATTATTCTCTCCAAAAACAAGACTAATTTTGATTGAGCATTGCAATCTCTCGGAGCAATTTCAAAGCAAATCAAAATTATTTAAATTTGTACAAAAAATTTCAATATTCTTTTTTTATAAATTTGCTCATCTTATTATTGGAGTTTCCAAAGGTGTTAAAAAAGATCTTGAAGTTAAGGGAGTGCATAAAGATAAAATTAAAGTTATACATAACCCTGTAATTTCGAACCCTTTGCAAGAAATTGATAAGTCTAATTTGGTTATAAAGTCTTGGATGACATCTAAAAATAAGAAACTTATAGCAGTGGGTGAGTTTAAGGCTCAAAAAAACTTTACAAATTTAGTTGATGCAATATATTTTGCAAAATTCTCACTTGATATGGACCTTGATTTATTAATCTTAGGCGATGGAGATGAGAAAGCTGATATAGCAAAAAAAATTATAAATATGGGCCTTGATAAAAATATTTTTTTAGCCGGCTGGATTGATGATCCACTGCCTTACTTTGATTTGGCTGATTTGTTTGTTCTCCCTTCAAATTATGAGGGTTTTGGAGTTGTGATTGTTGAAGCTATGTCTAGAGGTCTAAATATTGTTTCAACAAATTGTAAATCTGGTCCCAGTGAAATTTTGCTGGATGGCGCATTGGGTACCTTGTGCGAAGTGAATAACCATAAAGCATTGGCAAATGCTATATTGCATGGATTATCAAACCCCATTAATTCAGATAAGTTGATAAAAAGATCGGAAGATTTTTCTGAAAAAAAAATAGGCAAGCTTTATGAAGATATTCTTTTATAAATAGTAAGATAGAATATTGTTTACAATTAATATGATCAAGTAATTAAATGAATAAATCATTCTGGAAAAATAAAAAAGTACTGATCACTGGCGATACTGGCTTCAAAGGAGCATGGATGTCACTTGTTCTAAGTGAGGCCGGCGCAAAAATTCAAGGATTATCTAGTTCAAAATTTAACAAAAATATTGAGCTATATGATTGCCTTAAAATTAGATCTATTACAAACACAGTTGATGCCGACATAAGGGATCAAGAGAAAGTGTTCAAGACCTTTGTTGATTTTCAACCCGAGCTTGTCTTTCATTTAGCAGCTCAGCCATTAGTTCGTGAGTCATATATTGATCCGGTTACAACTTATGAAGTAAATTTAATGGGCACTCTAAATATTCTGGAAGCTATCAGAAGCTCAAGCTCTGTAAAATCAGCAATTATGGTCACTACTGATAAATGTTATGAAAATAATGAATGGGATTGGGGCTATAGAGAAACTGACCCTTTAGGCGGCCATGATCCCTATAGTAGCAGCAAAGGTTGCGCTGAATTATTGATTAAATCTTATCAAAAATCTTTTTTTCATAACCCATTAAAGTCTTCTGGTGTAAGTTCAGTTAGAGCAGGGAATGTAATAGGAGGGGGAGATTTCTCCCAAGATAGATTAATACCAGATTTATACCGGTCGATTGACCAAAAAAGCAAACTATTTTTAAGGAATCCGTTTGCAACAAGACCATGGCAGCATGTGTTTGAACCAATTTCAGGATATATATGCGTAGCTGAAAATTTATATAATTCTGGTTCAGAAGGAAATGATAGTTGGAACTTTGGTCCTCATATTGCAGATATTAAAACAGTGAAAGAAATTTCAGAGTTATTTTGTGCTTCTTGGGAAATTAATCAAGTCATAGAATTCAATTCAGATGTTGATCAGCTTCATGAGGCACAATCCTTGAGTTTGGATATTAGCAAGGCCTTCCATCGGCTAAACTGGCAACCAAAATGGAGTGTTGAAGATTCAATACATAAAACAGCTATGTGGTATAAATCTTACCATCATAAAGAGGATGTCCTAAGTTTAAGCATCAGCCAGATACAAGAATATTTTTCCAATTAACTGATTTGAATAAAGATTTAAAAATAAAAACTTTTAATCCTAAAGTTTCCATAATCATTCTATCCTATAACCAAGAGGAATACATAAAAGAGGCTATCACTAGCGCGCTTAATCAAACTTATACAAATCTTGAGATTATTATTTCAGATAATGGCTCAACAGATAGTACTAAACAAATTATAAAAATTTTTTTAAATGATGATCGTGTGATCTTTCTGGACCATAAGGAAAACCAGTCAATTTCTTTGCGTCAAAATCAGGCTGCTAAAAAAGCAACAGGAGAATATATTAGTTTGCTTTATGCTGATGATTACTACCTGCCAACCAAAATAGAACAACAGGTAAAAATATTCTCTTCCTTATCTAATGAATGGGGTGTCGTCCATGGACCTGGGATTGAATTAGACAATAGGTCGGGAAGCAGGCAACCAATCTCTTCAACAAAAGCTCATGGTAGCTGCTTAGTTCAATTGTTTAAAGAATATTCAGATGGCTTTATCAATCCTATTGCTCCATTAGTAAGAACTAAGACTTACTTAGAATTTCCATTATATGAGGATATCTTTAGTGAGGGGGAGTCTCTGTACTGGAGGATTGCTCTTAAATATAAATTTTTTTACTTCGAGGCTCCATTGGTTGTTATGAGATATCATGACCAAAATATGGGCAAAGCAATTAAGAAAAACATGGAGATGCATCTGATCTGCTTGGATAGACTTGCCGCATCTCACGAGTTTCCGAAGGATGCTATCTTGCCTTTGGCTGAGTATAGAGCTGGTATTGTATTTAGTAATGCCTGGCATTGCCTGCGAACAAACTTTGAAATTGCATGGGCAAAAAAATTGATACTCACATCAATAAAATCTACTCCAAAATCTTTGCTCAGCTTTAGATATTTTGTTGGAGCCATCTTTATTTTAATGCCTGAAAAATTAATTTTTTATGCTAATGAGATCATCAATATGTTATCGAGGAAAAAATTTATTGCACCTCTTGAGGATTACTATAATTAATATCAAGAACAAGGCTATATAAATATTCTTTATAATAAGAATTAGATATAACAACTGGAATTTAATTAATGAAAATTCATATAGTAGATTATGGAATGGGAAACATTTTTTCCGTCCAGAAAAAACTACTTCAAGAAAATATTACTGTAACAGTTTCTTCAAGACCCCAAGATATTTTTGAAGCAGATAAGATTATCTTATTAGGTGTAGGCCATTTTAATAAAGCGATGAATAATCTAACTGAATTAAGCTTAATTGAACCATTAAATGAGTTTGCACTTATTCAAAAAAAACCTGTTTTGGGTATATGCTTAGGTATGCAGCTTATGGCCATATCAAGCGAGGAGGGCAATGGGAGCAATCATGGTCTCGGTTGGGTGGATGCATCAGTTAAAAAATTTCAAACAGACGATTTCAAAAAATTTAAAATTCCTCACATGGGATGGAATACTATAAATTCATTAAAAAAGAGCGCATTGATGAAAAATATCTCTTTTGAAGATGAGTTTTATTTTGTGCATTCTTTTTTTATGGAACCAAATGATCCAAATCTTGTGCTTAATGAAACTATATATATAGAAAAATTTTGTTCAGGAATTGAAAAAGAAAATATTTTTGGTGTTCAATACCATCCTGAAAAAAGTCATGATGCTGGACGAGCACTTTTAAAAAATTTTATCGCTATTTAATTAAAATGTTTAGACCAAGATTAATACCGGTTCTTCTTCTAAAGAATAATGCTTTAGTTAAATCAGTAAAATTTAAGAATTATAATTATATTGGTGATCCAATTAATGCTGTCAAAATTTTTAATGAGCTCAAGGCAGACGAATTAGTTCTATTAGATATAGACGCAACCAAAGAAAGAAGAACAATTTCCTCAGAGGTTGTTAGAAGGGTTGGTGAAGAGGCCAATATGCCCTTTTCTGTGGGTGGTGGAATAACCTCCATTGATGATATTCAAAGTTTAATTGCATGCGGAGCCGAAAAAGTTATATTAAATTCATTTGCTATTAAGAATATAAATTTTTTAAAGGAAGCTTCAGATACATTTGGGTCCTCAACCATAGTTTTATGCATTGATGTTAAAAAAACATTTTTTAGAAAAAAAGATTATGTTTATATTAGAAATGGGAAAGAGGCGACCAGATACACACCAGTTGAATTAGCTAAAATTGCTCAGGATAAAGGTGCCGGAGAAATAATCATTCAATCAATTAACAAAGATGGAACCATGGCAGGCTTTGACCTTGGCCTTATAAAAAGCATTTCTGATTCAGTGACAATACCTACTGTTGCCCTAGGGGGATGTAGAAATATGGAAGATTGCAAATCTGTCTATAAAAATGGAAGAGTAAATGGTATTGCTGCTGGGAGTTTTTTTGTCTATCAAGGTTTAAATAAAGGCGTGTTAATTAACTATCCTTCTAGGGAAGATATCATTAAAATAGTCTAGTATTTTATAGCATCTATAAACTAACGAAGAGTAAACAAGTGAAACATTATCAAATCTGCCAGCGTTGTGTTATGGATACTTCCGATCCTGATATAAGATTTGATGAGGATGGAAATTGCAACCATTGCGAAATATTTTTAGAAGAATCAAAAAGCATAAAACCCCAAGGACTTGAAAGAGAGCAAAGGTTAAAAGATTTAATTGAAAGCATTAAAAAATCTGGAAAAAACAAAAAATATGATTGTCTTATAGGTGTTAGTGGAGGAACAGACAGCAGTTATGTCGCATATATTGTAAAAGAATTAGGTCTTAGGCCCCTTGCTGTGCATATGGATAATGGCTGGAATTCAGAGGAGTCTGTAAAAAATATAAGAAATTTATGCACCCGATTAAATATTGACTACGAAAGTTATGTATTAGATTGGGATGAATTTAAAGATATACAACTTTCAGTTCTAAAGTCGTCGATTGTTGAGGTTGAGATACCCACAGATGTTGCAATAGTATCCATTTTGCATAAGGTTGCTTCACGTAACAATATCAAATATATCATTGGTGGTGGAAATTATGCCACTGAAGGGATATTACCTGATTTGTGGTTTTATAATCCTAAGGATCTTAAGTTGCTTAAAAGCATTCAAAAGCAATTTGGATCTAAAAAAATTAAAACATTCCCTACATTTGATTGGAAAGCGGAAATTTTTTACAAATTCATTAAGAGAATTCGGATGGTGTACTTATTAAATCTACTTCCATATGATAAGCAAGAAGCCCTAAGCATTTTAAAAGACAAAGTTGGTTATCATGAGTACGGAGGAAAGCACCACGAGTCAGTTTATACAAGATTTATACAGTCCTATTTTCAACCAGTTAAGTTTAATTTAGATTACAGAAGAGCGACGCTATCATCTCAAATTTGTTCTGGCAGTGTCACTAGAGAGGAGGCCTTAAAGCAGCTTGAAGAATTACCATATAATATTCCCCAAGTAAAAAAAGACAAAGATTATGTGAGTAAAAAATTTGGAATTACACTTCAGGAATTTGAATCAATTTTAAATGCACCTCCAAAATCTTATAAAGATTATCCCAATGACGAAAAATGGCTTACTTTTATCTATAATCTTTATAAAAAATATATAAATGCCTAGTTCATCTTCAGAATTTAATAGATTTTTGTATGTTTTAGAAAGCATCTTTATTACTCACAATTTAAAATTATGAAATTAGAATCGACCAAAATTGGGATCATTGGACTAGGTTATGTTGGATTGCCCTTGGCAATTGAATTTAGTAAAAAATTTAGTGTTATTGGTTTTGATATTAATGAAGAAAGAATTAAAGAACTTAAGAATGGTAAAGATTATACCAATGAGGTTGATGAGTCAGATTTAAAAAAAGTTAAAAATCTTTCCTTTTCTTCAGATATTAAAAAATTAAAAAATTGCAATTTTTATATAATTACCGTTCCAACTCCTATAAAAAAAAATAATCAGCCTAATTTGGCTCCTCTGATTCAAGCCTCGAATACTGTCGCCTCTATTTTAAAAAAGAATGATATTGTTGTTTATGAATCTACAGTATACCCAGGTGCAACCGAAGAAGACTGTGTTCCAATTTTAGAAATAGTTTCTAAATTATCACTTAATAAAGACTTCTATGTCGGGTATTCTCCTGAAAGAATAAATCCAGGAGATAAAAAACATCGATTGCCCAATATCACTAAAGTAACTTCTGGCTCTAATGAAAAAGTAGCAGATTTCATTGATACAGTTTATAAAACAATAATAAAAGCCGGAACTTTTAAGGCAAAGAGTATTAAGGTTGCAGAAGCAGCCAAGGTGATAGAGAACACTCAGAGAGATTTAAATATTGCTCTTATAAATGAGCTAGCAATTATTTTTGATATCATGAAGATTGACACTGAAGAAGTACTCAAAGCAGCTGAAACTAAATGGAACTTTCTTCCTTTTAGACCAGGCTTAGTTGGGGGTCATTGTATAGGAGTCGATCCATATTATTTAACGCATAAATCTAAAAGCCTTGGCTATAAACCTGAGATAATTTTAGCTGGCAGAAAGCTAAATGATAGTATGGCATCATTTGTATCTTCTAAAATGATCAAACTCCTTGCCAATAATAATATTAAAATTCACACATCAAAAATATTAATTTTAGGCCTTTCTTTTAAGGAGGATTGCCCCGATATCCGAAACACAAAAGTCATAGATATAGTAAATGAGTTGCGTGATTACAAATGCCAGGTTGATATTTTTGACCCATGGGTTGACCATGATGTTGCAAAAAATGAATACGGCGTTTCTCTTTTAGAAGAGATTAATTCTAATTTCTATGATGGAATTATTTTAGCTGTTTCACATAAAAAGTTTAAAAAAATGGGACTTAACAAGATCAAATCTTTTGGTAAGCAAAAGCACATTATTTACGATTTAAAATATTTATTTCCATCTGATCAAGTAGATATAAGATTATAAAAATGCCAACTTATCTATCTGCTCAAAAAAAATTACTTAACCATCCTAAGGTATGGTTAATTACTGGAGTTGCAGGTTTTATAGGAAGTAATTTATTGGAAACATTGCTGCAATTAAATCAAACTGTTATTGGCTTGGACAACCTATCTACAGGAAAAAAAGATAATTTATCAGAAGTTCAGTCTCTGGTTTCTAAAAAACAGTGGTCAAAATTTAAATTTATTAAAGGGGATATATCAAATTTAAAAACATGTAAAGTAGCTTGTAAAAATATTGATTATGTTCTTCATCAAGCTGCACTAGGTTCAGTTCCTAGAAGCATTAAAGATCCTATCAGAACAAACAAAAGTAATATCTCTGGATTTTTAAATATCCTCCAAGCTGCAAAAGATGCAGAAGTTAAAAGTTTTGTTTATGCTGCTAGCAGTTCTACTTATGGCGACCATTCAGCTTTGCCTAAAAGAGAACATATTATTGGCAAACCGTTAAGCCCTTATGCGGTAACAAAGTATGTAAATGAACTATATGCTGATGTTTTTCAAAAGTCTTACGGCTTTGATTCCATTGGTCTTAGATATTTTAATGTTTTTGGAAAAAGACAGACCCCAAATAGTGCTTATGCGGCTGTTATTCCAAAATGGGTAGATGCGATGGTTAAAAATAGGCAAATTTTTATAAATGGAGATGGAACCACAAGCAGGGATTTCTGTTTCATAGAGAATGCTATTCAAGCTAATATTCTTGCGGCGACAGCATCAAAAAAAAGTGCTCTAAATCAAGTCTATAATATAGCAGTTGGCGATCGAACATCATTAAATCAACTTTATGATGAGCTTAAAAAAATTATTTTTCAACAAACTTCAATTTTTCATGAGAAATTAATCTATCGTGATTTTAGAGAGGGTGATGTCAAGCATTCTCAGGCTGACATTACAAAGGCACAAAAATTGCTCGGATATAAGCCTACCCATAAAGTACAAGACGGCCTAACCAAGGTTGCCATTTGGCATCTAGAAAGAAATATTTAATAAATGTGCGGAATAACGGGTTTTTATAGATCAGAAGCTACTGATATAGCTACTGCTGAACATATTATCAAGTCTATGACGGACTCTTTATTTCATAGAGGCCCAGATGATACTAACATTCTTCTAAATACGGATAATGATGTGGTGCTTGGTCACAGAAGACTATCAATTCTAGATACATCAAAGGGCGGCCTTCAACCCATGCAATCTAAATCTAAAAATTTGGTAATTGTTTATAATGGTGAAATTTATAACCATAATGACTTAAGAGCTCAGATAGAGCATGAAAAAGAAGGAATCGCTTGGACTAGTACCTCTGATACGGAAACATTACTAGCTGCATTTGAGCATTGGGGTATTGAGCAAACTTTACCAAAGCTCAGAGGCATGTTTGCCATTGCATTATTGGATAAATCAAACAATAATTTTTATCTTATCCGTGATAGATTTGGCGAAAAACCTCTATATTTTGGATGGATAGAAGCTGAAAAACACTCAACTTTTGGTTTTTCTTCTGAGTTAAAAGCATTTCAACAATATGCCAATTTCTCAAATAAAATTTCTAATCAGGCATTGCTTCAGTATTTTACATACATGTATGTACCTTGCCCATTTAGTATTTACGAAAATATATATAAATTAGAGCCTGGGTGTATTTTAAAAATAATTTCTAATCCACCAAAGTTTCCGCCTAGACAATTACCTCATCCAACTTCAATGAATCAATTTTGCCATGAAGATTTAACAATCTCTAAATGGTATGATTTCAAAGATGTTGTTGAGAAGTCCTCAAAAAATTTGTTTACAAACATAAATGAGGCAACTGAAGCTCTAGAAAAAGAGTTGTTAGATGTGGTTCAGATGCAAAGTCTTTCTGATGTACCCTTGGGAGCTTTTTTATCAGGTGGGGTTGACTCCTCTACAATTGTTGCATTGATGCAAAAGCAAAACTCCCAACCTATAAAAACCTTTACAATTGGTTTTGAAGATCCAGAATTTAATGAGGCGCCTTATGCTGCAGATGTAGCAAATCATCTTCAAACAGATCATTCAGAATTATTCGTAACAGGGGAGGATGCTCAGTCATTAGTTTCAGATTTACCAAGAATCTATGACGAACCATTTGCAGATTATTCACAAATTCCAACTTACTTTGTATGCAAGTCTGCAAAACATGCTGTTACTGTTTCATTATCAGGAGACGCTGGGGATGAGTTGTTTGGAGGGTATAATCGTTATTTATTAGCTCCAAAGCTTTGGAAAAAATTAAATAAATTGCCTAAATTAGCCAGAAAATTTATTGGCAGAACATTAATGATAATACCAATTAGTCTTTGGGATAATCTTATGAGCTCCTTTTTGAAGTTTTTTAAAAAAGACAAATTTTTAAATCAATTTGGAGATAAGGTTCATAAATTTTCTAGTAGATTAACTAAGGTTAATTCACAAGATGATTTATTTACTCATATGATCTCAGAAAGTGGTGCAGATAAAGTTGTTTTATCTAATGATCATATGCCGACCGGAGTCTCGAAACCTCTTTTTTTGACTGATAAATTGCCAAAAAATGGAGTAAATGATTTTGCTTCTGAAATGATGTACAAAGACACTTTAAACTATCTTACTGATGACATTTTATGTAAAGTTGATAG
>PAOZ01000044.1 GCA_002708695.1 Methanobacteriota archaeon
CAATCTGCAAGTTTTCCAGGGAGTCCTCCTCCTTCTAAAACGCCCTTTCTCCGTGTTAAATCACGTGCTTTTCGAGCCGCTTCTCTAGCTTTAGATGCAAGAACTGCTTTTTCCACTATTTGTTTTGCAACTGCGGGGTTTTCTTCGAAAAATTCGCCTAATTTTTCGTATACGATTGTTTGAACGATTCCTGTGACTTCGCTGCTAACAAGTTTATGTTTAGTCTGTGATGAGAATGAGGGGTCAGGATGTTTTACACTAACTATTGCTGCAAGCCCTTCTCGAACATCGTCTCCTGAAAGGGAATCTCCTTTCAGTAGACTCTTTTTCTTGGCATAAGAATTTACTGAACTTGTAAGAGCTGTGCGTAAACCAGACATGTGGGTCCCTCCATCTATGTTTCTGATGATATTTGTATAGCAACGAATAGATTCACTAAATGCATCTGACCATTGTAGAGCGATTTCCACTTCTACAGTGCCCTTCTCAATTTCTTTTTCGCCTTTGATTTTTATGACTTCCGAATGAAGGACCTCCCTTCTTTCATTAAGTTGTCCAACGTATTCTGCCAATCCTCCTTCGTAGAAGTGTTCTACAATATGTGGATCTTGACTTCGTTCATCCGAAATAATAATTTTTAATCCAGCATTAAGAAAAGCGGTTTCGCTAACCCTTGTATTTACCTCTTCAATATTAAATTCAACAACTTCGGTAAAGATGGTCAAGTCTGGTTTGAAGGAAATCTTCGTTCCTGTGTCTTCGCATGTTCCAATTTCCTTTAGCGGTTCGACAGGTATTCCTGCTTCATATCGTTGAAAATAAATTATGCCATCTCGATGTATTGTCATCTCCATCCATTCAGAAACAGCATTAACTGCAGATACGCCTACTCCATGTAATCCTCCTGAAACCTTGTAGGAACTATTGTCAAACTTTCCACCTGCATGTAGTTTTGTCATAATAACTTCTGCAGCTGATATGTCATAATCTTCGTGAATTCCAACTGGAATCCCTCTTCCATAATCTCTCACCGATAGGGAGTTGTCTTCGTGAAGTGTGATGTCGATAGAGTCTGTATGTCCTGCAAGGTGTTCATCAACTGAATTGTCAACCACTTCCCAAATACAGTGGTGCAAGGCTGAACCATCATGGGGGTCCCCCAAGTACATCCCTGGCCTTTTCCTAACAGCCTCTAGACCTTCTAGCACTTGGATGCTACCTGCTCCATAATCATCTTCCATTTTCTCATCCTCCTGGCAAAGGGCCCCGTAGGGGCCCTTTGAGAACTCTCTATACTCCAGTTGAGGGCATATAAAGAAGGTGGTTTTTTTCACAAAAAATTAGTCGGAAGACCTTGTTTCTTTTTTTTTCATCGGAATTTATCTCTACATTATGATTAAACAGGTATCGCTAGTCGGCGGTCTAATGCCTCTCCCAAAAGTGTGTGTGACTCTTTCGGGTAACACTTTGGAAGAGATGCTAGAAGATGCTGCTTTGGCGACAGCTGCTGGTGCAGATTTAATCGAAATTAGATTTGATAATCTTTGGTTGAAAAAAGTCGAAGTAATTGAAGAGGTTCAAGGCGATGAACAACGAAAAAGCAAGTCAAAGAAGTGGGAGTACCTTCCTATTCCCTTGGAAAATGTGAATGTGGATTCATGTATTGCTGCATTCAAGACCGGAATCACAATTCCCTATATTTTTACTTGTAGGCCTAGACGCCAAGGAGGACATTTTCCAGGCGAAGAATCTGGAAGAATAGCCATATTGGAGAGTGCGATTAAATCTGGTTCTCCATTTATTGATCTAGAAGTAGATATTGATTCTGATGAGCGTATGAAATTAATTTCTCTTGTTGACGATTCTACAAAGGTTATTGCTTCAGAACATGGTGGATCTCCTCCAGTAGTTGACGAGATACTTAGTCAAATTGATCAAATGTCATCTATGGGTTCTATTGTCAAGATTTGTTATCGTTTGACAACGAAGGGCGGTGCGTTGAGGGTATTGGAAGCTGCTAAATTGGTAGGAGAACGTGAAGATGAAGGCCCTGAAATCTGTATAATGGGTATTGGTGAGGGTGGAGATTGGTCGAGAATTCATGCACCTATTCTTGGCTCTTCATTAGTTTACTCAACAATGGAGGATTCGTTTGATGTAATCCGCCAAGGAAGAATAAATTTTGAAGATTTATTGATTGCTTGGGATTTATTAGAATATGAATAATTAATCTTCATTCCTATATGCGCTAGGTATGTTTTGAGAATTTTCTACCATTGGCATTAATTCTAATTCTACTCCGCTATCGTCCCAATCTCCTTTTGCATATTTTTGATGGATGAAAATTGGCGCAAGGAGTACCATCAGAGGGAGAGAACAGCAAATCATGTAAACTGAGGTTTTAGGTAACAATACACGTTCTTCTACTAAAACTACAATCTGGGCAACCATATTTTGCCCCCTTGATGGAGCATCATTACTTCTTGAATTGTTTTTTGCATCAAGAACTAGATACATACTATCATCATTTCCTGTTCCAAAAATTCCTTGCGAAGACGAACTTCCTCCATCTTCAAACGTTACAGAAAAATCGATATTTCTAGTATTTTCATATGCATGTATATCTCGATATGGTATCCATCCAAAAAATGAAAATAACGAGGGACTTACATTTTCCTCATCATCAAATGTATCGTCCCATCTGTACCGATCATAATCGAGGTTTTCCATTAGGTATACATCTGCTAGAGGGTCTCCACTAACTGTTTGATTAGGTGCAGATGCAAAACTAACACAAAATGTATACCTATATCCTTCAACCATTTTCATTCGAATTGCTGTATATGCTTGGTCTGAAACGTTAACAGATGTGACAAAGCCATTGGTTAATGGGCCAAGATCCCCTCCTACGGAAAATGCTTCACTGAAGAAGAAATCTTCTCCCTTTATTTGATTATTTCCAGTTTCAATCAACTCTGCATCTTCTCCCCATTCAGGAGTAGTTTGTCCAGTAAGGGAACACGCTGAGGCCGCATTGACGTTTTCAGAGAATTGGGCACCTGATGGAATAAGCAAGGAAAAAACAATTATGAATAGAGGAAGAAAACGCCCACTTTTCATTAAATTTCATCTCCGTCTTGAACCGACTGGGCGCACATATCCTGAATCACTACTTCGCCTATCTTCTCTGTCGAGGTTTTTCGGTTTTGTAGGTGGAGTATGTTGATCCATCCCGAGGATCCCTCCTTCTGTTTGAACTTCTGTGACATCATAGGTTGGTTGTTCATCAACCGCCTGTTCTTCTTCATTTGGTTGTCTCATTACTAACCAACCTAGAATTAATACAACTGCGACCAAAACTAGAATTAGCCAACTACTTCCATCGCTTGGTAGTAAATCACTTAGTTCAAAGTCAGATAGAGATCTAGGTCCACTGTCATCGTTATCTGCAACTTCAATCTGGAAAGCTTTGATTGTACATGCATCTGTGTCATCACAGACCATGGCAATTACGGTATATTCTCCGGATTCATTCCAACGTAAATTTGGCACCTCTGTAGAGATAATCCAATCATTTTGAAAATCTCCATCTTCATTCTCATCAATCGATGGGTCAATATCCCAATATATCGTTAATTTATCGTTTAAAGCCTGATTTGGGTCATTATCTGTAATGCCATCAGAATCACTATCGCTCAATATGTCAGTGTCTCTAAATGCAGATATTCCCGATTTTATATCTTCATCTTCAACTGATAAGAGTAGAACAACTGATGATCCCAAATCAATTTCTTCTTCAAACAGTGTATCTACAAGGATAGTAGGCGGAGTGCTAACATGTACTATCCGATGAGTTTGATTTGTATCTCCTGTACCATACCCGTCTCTTACTGTGAGAGTAACGAGATAACTACCAGGTAACGTGAATGTGTGCCAGATATTTTCTCCTGATGAAATAGGTGATGCATCTCCAAAGTTCCATGAATAAGATGTAATTCCATTCCAACTTGGTGAGTTTTGATCAGGGTTATTCATCCCTTCAAATTTAGGATCGGCATCTCTTGAACCGCTTCCTGAGAAATATATTGGAACACCAGCTTTCACAAAGATACCTCCATCAGAGGCCAATGGATGCCAGAATTCGAATTCACTGATATTTTCACTAGGCGAAGTTACTAATTCTCCATTCAATGATGCTTCATATGCAGTCATCACTGGCAATGGTAACGGATTTGCAATAGAAATGAGATATGATTTGAGATGTGATTCTAGTCCTAATTCGTCAATAATGAGTAATGAGACAGTGTAGACACCCGGTTCTAGGAAAGTATGTACTACAGCACTTTGATTTGTTACTGGTTCTTCTCCTTCAATAGACCAAATTGTAGTCATTGCAGAATCATCTCCATCAGGGTCGAATGAAGTGCTTTGGAAGGTATATTGTGTAGATACCGTACCGTCGGAAGGCCTTGAAAATAAAGCAACAGGTCTTTGATTCAATACATTGACTGTGATGCTTGTTGTGCTTGTATTTCCATCATCATCAGTAACGCTAAGGTTGACAATTTTAACTCCAGACGTTCTCCATGCGACAGAAGGCGAAATCTGTTCACTAGTACTTTCTGTAAATGGTGAGAGTTGATTTAGTATTCCTCCTTCTAAGTTTACAGTTTCATCAAATGACCAAGTTACATTCTGGATAATTCCATCATCGTCGACAAAAATTTCGGGCATTGTTAGGGGAGTCAGAGTGTATGTTTCCAAAATCTCATCAAAAATTAACCTCGGTGGTCGGTTTAGTATTGTGATATTTACTTCTAAATAAGAGGTGTGAATTCCATCTGAAACTGTAAGATTTAGCACATTCAACATCCCTTCGGAAGTTCCGACTAACCAAGCATGATCAATTTCTACTAATCCAGTTCCACTGACAATCCTTCCATCTCCAAAGTTCCATGTGAAAAGTAATCCTTCATCTGGAACATTATCTTCTGTTGATCTCGCATCAAACAAAACTCGTTCGTTAGTTCGAAGGCTTAATCCATCTTTTATGTTGATTCCTTGTACTGTTAAGCCAATGATGGGATCAGAAGTATCGTTTACAGTTATATCCCAAATAACTGGATCAGATATTGCGCCACCTCTATCTTCAATTCTCGATTCAACGGTATAGTTTGATGCAACTATCCATTCATGAATTGGATTTTTCAGTCCAGAGAATGTCCCATCTCCGAAATCCCAAGAATAAGCAACAGGAGTTTCATTTTGACTGTATGTTTCGTTATCTATGCTGAATCCCCATTCATCATATCCTGATCCGTAGAATTGTAGTCCAAGATAGGTTTGTGTAGCATTTGCTGCAGCATTACTTGCCGCAACTGGTTTCATGTTTGTTAAGTAAACAGGTGCAGAGATCGCTTCGTCAACTAAGGTCTGCCCATAGTTTCGTAATTCCACATCAAATTCCCAATTTCCGTCTTCTGGAACTGTAAAGAAAATACTTGATTCAACCTCTATTCCATTTCCTGCTGCAACTTCGTATTCTATTGAATCATACAAAATATTGTCCTTGAATGCATGGACAGTTATATCAAGAATTTCAAAAAATGCAGTAGAATTCACTATTGTAGTTAGATTAACTGTGTCGGGACTGCCATTCAAATCTCGATCTATTGTTGATGTGGATCCAATACGCACAGTAGGTGGCTCTGAAATTAGAGCGGCAGTGACATCTACAGTTGCGGTAGGATATGCCGTAGATCCTCCGCTAAAACCGCAATTAGGGAATGTGTAATCACAATCATCAACGGAACTCGCATACCATGTAATCAGATACGCATCATCCGTTGTATTTCCAAAACCTTCTACAACTCCAGTTCCAACTCCTGTGCCTGGATCGAATCTTAAATCAAGTGTAGACCATGTTTGTGCAGCAGTGTCCTTTACTACAAGAATTCCATCAAATCCGAATTCTGAAGGCGTGACCATCACATTCAGAGGTGCACCAGTTCCTGACGAGAATCTCCAAGCTCTGACCCCCCATCCTTCCATATCATGATTTTGACTTGTGTATAATGAGCCCCAATTAAAGTTTTGATCAGTTAACTGTAATTTACAAAATGCTGAACCACTACAAGTCCCTCCCATGTCTATGTTGGAAAAACCGTACCGCCCTTGTTGACTGTCTAGCACTGCTGCGGCAGTGAAATTTGCAAAAATTTCATCCATAGTAGTGCCGATATTTGCAGGGGAACCGGGAACAGGATTTCTTGCTAGATTTTCTATTGAAGTTCCTCCTGTGGCAGTATCTGCAACCAAGCTTTGAATGGCTTGTCCTCCCCCAAACTTGTCTGCAAGATATAACATGAAAAGGAATCCTGCTCCATAGTCGCAATCTGCACGTTGATTCCACCATCTTACACTACAAGACGCATTTGATGTCCATCCGTTGCTATGGCCAATCAACGTGCCTTCCGCTCCGAGGACTAAGAATGCCGCCATATCTGCATTGCCTTCATCTATCCAGGCATATTCTAATGGATCTCTAGCATTATGTAGGAGATGTTGAAATTCGTGAGCAAAAATTACATTTCGCCATCCTAAGTCATCACTATCGACGAAAATAGCTTCTCTAGAGGTAGCAATTCCTGGTGAAAAATAACCCCCTATATTTGCTGGTCCATCTATTGCTAAAATGACAATTTCAACCTGACAATTATTGTCTAGGTCTGAGGGGTTTCCAAAATAAGAAGTAACTGTGGGATAAATTGAATTGTCCCATGTAGATGCAATATCGTTGATTGTAGTAGATGGAATATTGACTCCATTTTCAACAATAATTGCTGCTGATGACGTCACACGTTCGACTTCGGCAGCAATGTTTCCTCCAGCAGTAGGCATGGTAACACTATCTCCTTGGTTCCAAGCATTTTCGCATGCTCTTGCTTGAGAGCGACTTTGTTTTGACAAAAATTCTGGGCTGAATGGCATGACCAAATCTGGCATATCTGCATCAATCCATTGATTCTTGAGATGTCGTGTTGCTGAGAAAACGGGGTCACCGGACGGGGTAGATAGATACGATTTACCAATCTCCTCTCCATCAAAATTGGAAATAGTGCCAGTAAATATTTCCGCCTCATCTTCATTGTTATCAGCAATAGCAATCATTGGAAGAAATGATACAAATAATAGCACAATAACGAGAGTGTAACTTAGAGACCTCTTTTGGCGAATCGTAATCGACGTACCGCTCTGTGACATATCTATCATCCTACATCGTTATGATGTCGTATTTAAGTCTCGATGGAGCGTGGTTCGTACATGCGCACTCGGGGCACTATACTGGCAGCACTCATCCTCCTGTCCATGATTATACTCAGTCAGTCTTTGAACCCCCCGATGATTAGTTCAACTGAACAGATGAAATTTTATGCGAATTCAGACCAGAATGAACCAGAAGAAATCAATTGGGAATTAATACAAAGTATCTCTAAAGATTCAATAGTTTTCACTCAGGGACTAGAAATACATGATGAGATAATCTATGAGTCAGGAGGGTTATACGGACATTCATCAATCAGATCATTTGACCTCAATTCAGGGGTCCTCATTGAGACATTAAATATCTCTTCTGAATTATTTGCTGAAGGATTAACCATTTATGAGGGTGAAATCATCCTCCTCACTTGGAAATCGGGTAGAGTACTAAGATATTCAATGGACTTTGAAAGCAACAATGAATCGGTAATTCCAGGCGAAGGGTGGGGAATTTGTTCATTAAATGATAAATTTGCGATTTCAGATGGCTCATCCAAGATAACTTTCAGAAATCCTACAGATTTGATGGAAATATCATCAATAGATGTCAAATTAAATGGTGAATCGTTAGACAAAATTAACGAATTAGAATGTGTAGGTGACAAGATATATGCAAATAGGTGGTACGATAATCGTATTTTTGAAATAGATATTGAATCAGGAATAGTTACGGCAATCTTTGATTTTTCATCATTGGTTGATGAACATGGTTCCTCCACTAGTGGCGAAGTGTTGAATGGAATTGCTTTTGATTCTTCATCGGGCGATTTTTGGATTACAGGTAAGAATTGGTCGAATTTCCATCGAATATCAATCGTTGTTGAAGATAACACCCTAATTGATAATTTTCAAGTGACTTACTTGATTGGAATTTTGATTACTTTTGGCATAGTTTTCCCCTTCTTAGGTTTCTTTTTCTATTCTATCAAGGAACCGAAGGGGATTCAAGCCTTGACTACCCTCGGTAGGTTAGGGGGGGCGCCAAATGGATGAAGATGAAGAGATTATTTCCGTTCGTGTAGTTGATGAATTTGATGATTTAGAAGCTGAACTAGATGGAAATTCAGATGAAGTCATAGTAGATTCTTCCGATATTCGCGAGGAAGCTAGTGAAATTGCAATTAGAGCAATTCATGATGGTTTGGAATTTGGCGGTAGCCTTTCTTCAGTACGTAGATCTGCAATTGTTCTTATTATCGCTGGAAGTTTACTTGGACTGTGGTTTGGTGTTCTTTCAATTGCCGCAGACCCTTCAGATATTTTAGGTGAAAATAATCAAGATATGAATGCAGATCAGACGATTTCAGGATTGATTGTCACTGAAATTTTGGATGATGAGAATGGAGGCGATACTCCTCAAGGAATTGAAGTTCATTTATTGGATAGTTTTGGAGATTTTATTGATAGACAATTCACCGACCAAGACGGTCGTTTTCAATTTTCTAATTTAACCACTGAAGTAAGAATTATTGAAGTACGATCAGAGGGCAATATTACCGAAAGAAGAATATTAATTCCTGGCGAAGTATCTCAGTTAACTATTACTTTAAGGTCGGGAGACGGTACCAATGAAGACGATCTTCGTTTGGCTAGTAATTTACAGGATAGCGTTACGGTAGCAACAATTACCGCTTTCTTTACTGTATTTTCTTCAGCATTAGGTTTTGGAGCAGCAATGGAGACTCTAAGAGGAAATTCATACAGGAGGGCACAATGGCTTTCTGGATTAGCCCTTTTTAGTAGAGGCGGAGTATTTATTGGTCCAGGATTGATTTTAGGAGGAATGGCTCTAAATCGTCTCGCTAAGCAGCAGTTCTCGGACCAAATGGAACCCGAGGAGTGAAGTCATGTATCTGATTACTCTTGAAGGTGGAGATGGTTCTGGAAAGGGGACCGCCACCAAGATGGTGGAAGAAATTTTGCTTAAGGAGGCATCATTTTCTTCTGTTGAAGTAACTGCGGAACCTAGAAGAAACCATCCATTAGGTAAACTGGCCGTTGAATCTGTTCGAACTGGTGATGCAGGTCCATTACAGGAGGCCGGATTTTTTGCTGCGGATCGTTTAGATCATTCACACATGTGGATTCGTCCTAGATTGGCAATGGGTTCAGCAGTAATATCTGAAAGGAATGTACATTCTTCATTGGTCTATCAAGGGATAGTTGGCGATTTGGGTTTGGATCAGGTTGCTAGACTTAATTCTGGGGCAATGATCCCTGACCTGACAATATGGTTGGATTGTGATCCAGAGGTTGCATTAAAGAGAATTAATCAGGGTACTTTAAGGATGGAGACAATGAATAAAACTGAATATTTTGAGACTGATGAATTTCAGAAAAAAATACGTTCTGGATTCCATAGTTTACTGGGTGGAACTGTTCCAATGCCTCCTCCTTTCAATCAGGGAGAAATTGTGGGGCCAATTATGAATCATGGGACTGAAGGTGAATTAGAAGAAAAAATACGCCATACTATCCGTCGATTCCTCAATTCAAGACCTACTCCAAAAAATGTAAGTTTACAAGAAGTTGAATTGAATTTAATTCGTAAGTGCATTGATGCAAATGATGGTCAACAAACACTAGACGTAGGTGCCTCTCCTAGTAAAGATCATGAAGATTGGCTTCAAGGCGAACCTCCTTGGAAGATAATTTCCAATGCTGTAAAGATATATTCAGAGGCTTGGGGTTCAACAAACCCTAAACTCGCCTCTACTGTTCCTAAGGTAGCACTTTCCGAGACAGTATTTTCGATCATTGGGACTCTTAGTATCATTTCATCTGCAGATGTAAAGCAACTTCGTTCTGCTTTGGGGTCAGTGCGAACTGTTAGTCATAGGCATACTCAGAGAATGATTCAATTTTTAGACGCTCAACAATGGATTAGAAGACATCGTACAATCTTGGGTCGTGAAGCACCAAGATCTGAATTAAGACCTGATTGGCAGGCGTTTGGTAAACTAGCGTTGTTGTTGGGTCCTCTTCGTTCTAGATTGCATGCATGGCATCGCAAGGCAGGTCCTTCACCTAGATGGAAAGATGCATTAACCCACATTCTGAGAGAGGGTGAGGATTCCACAATTTCATCTGCTGAATTGTGTATTCAGCGATTTGATATTATTGGATCTGGGGGGTCGAAAGGTAATGAAATACCTGCAGATATCGATGAATTTAGGCGTTGGTATCGTGGAGATTGATTATTCCTCTTCCTTTACCTGAAAACGTGCCTCACCAGGAAGTAATACTTCCCAAGCTCCTTTGAATTCATTAGGTCGAGCACTTAGACTTGCTACAAATACTAGACCTAGAGCAATTCCAAATCCTAATCCTGTGACCAAACGCAATAAATTATTGGATTCGTAATCCGTAAGTAATTGAGTAAATCCATCTATCCCCATAGGGATAATTAAGACTGCTGCAAAGCATAGACTTGTAACACCTCTTAGGTTTTTTTGATACACTATTTCTAACCATTCGTCGGGAAAAATCGATAGAAATGTATCTCTTAAAGTCCATCTGTTATGCCCCACTCGTCCAAAAATAGCCGCTCCAATTACAACTCCTGCAAATATCCCTACATCTCTAGCACAAAAGGCGAGTTGATTTCCATTTATTTCCCATGATCTGTAATGTTTCTGATGACAATTAAGGTCCGCAAATCCATATGTAAAAGCCCAGATTGGATTTAATTCAGACCAAGCAAAATAACCGCCGTGGGCTGATTGATTATGTCCTAATTTTGAACCTTCAGGCCAGTCATTATTTCCCCATCCCGTACTTCCATCTTGAGTCATGTAATCAATGGCATTTGCTCTACCGGATAGTTCGGGGATTGAATTCGATGGAAGAGCAATTGGAGCTAAAAATACAAGAAATAGGTATCCTCCAAAGAAACCGGCAATGTAAATTGACATTTTTCTCTCTCTTTCACGGTCTTGCCTACCGTTTCGGAGCATGGTTAAACCACTCGCTCTTATGATTTGAGTTTTAGGCCACTTGTTATCCGAATACATCATACGGTGACGCTTAGAGTATAGGGTGATAAGATGGCGCTAACCTATAGGGAGATGCTCTTCCTTTCATTGTTTATAGGTTGTATTTTCTCCACTATGGGGTTCTTTTTGGCCGTTTTTGCAGGGGGGATAGATCAAGTTGATCTTTTTTCAGCAGGTCGAGTAGGATTGGTGGTTGGAGTTACTGCATCTATCGTGATTTTTACCTATGGAGCAGTTTCTCGAATGTTGGGGTATGAAAAAGCACAGCCTGTTGACAGAAAGGATACCTTGGAATCTCTTCGTTCGATTTTACATCCAGTTGAACTCCAAGCGGTTAGCAATAATATTCCTTGGTCTGTGGGAAGACATGTAACAAATTCAGCAGGAACTCCTACTATTGACCTTCATGAAATTGATATTAGAGGCGCTGATACAATTGTGAAAATTTTACTTCAAAACCG
This sequence comes from Methanobacteriota archaeon, assembly GCA_002708695.1. Lineage (GTDB taxonomy): Archaea > Thermoplasmatota > Poseidoniia > Poseidoniales > Thalassarchaeaceae > MGIIb-N2. Next base: position 11,777 of record PAOZ01000044.1, read on the forward strand.
AGATGATTTGGGGAGAGTTCGTTTGATTATTGGTAGTGGCCGCGGTTCTGATTCTGGAGGAGTAGACAATACGGTAGCAGAGCATGTAACTTCCAGATTACGGCGTTCTTCTTCTAGTCATGGCTGGCAGTATATCGAAAAACGCTCTAATATTATGCTCAGGCCGATGGGTCGCCCTCCTTCAAAAGCAGAATGGATTAGACGATTTGTAATTGGAGTAATTCCTATTGCGGGGTCTCTCGCTTTTGCTTTCAGAGATCTTGCAGGATCTGCTTCTGGAGCATCAGAAAGAGGCTTTGTTTTTGGTTTGATTATTGGTTTATTGGTTACATCAATGATGGCATCACATAGGGATCGAACGGGTTAATGTTCACTCGACGGGTTGATGTGCATCCTAGTGTAGTGGACTTCGTGGCATCAGTCAGAGTTGAGGTCGAGCGTCTTTCCCACAAGGACGTACGTCAGAGACGTCGAGCGATTAGACATTTGTTTGAATTAAATGATCCATTTGCTTTATCTGGTTTTTTACAGTTTCTTGATTCAGATGACCAATGGTTTGTCGACCAATCAATAGAAGCAATAAGAAGATGGGATAAAGGAGAAAGTAAAGAATTACTTGAAAGAGTTTCAAATCATAAATCTAGTCAAATACGTCTTCTTTCTTTAGAGATATGTGGTAGATATGATGATGTTAGTTTAATTTTATCAAACTTAAGAATTGATTCTGAACCAGAAATACAAAAAAGAGCATGGATTACCTCTTTGAAACAGTATCCTGATGCTCAATTCAAAGAGATTTTTGATGAGGGATTAAATTCTAAATTTGTAAATGTAAGAAAAACAGTTATTGAGAGTGCAAAAAAAAGAGGTATGGACGAGATTATAATCAAAGGGTTAGATGATTCTGCCCCAATTGTAATTTCTAAATCAATTGAAGCATTGAGTTCTGAGTCATTGGAAATTGGAAGAATTCGAGATTTTCTTTCTCATTCTTCATCTTTAGTTCGTTCAACCGCGTTTCGTCGACTTCATTCAGCAAATCAATTGTCAATAGAAGATACAAAAACGATACTTTCTATCCATTCTACTGAAACAATGGAAGCAATCATAGATGTTTTTTCTGGTACTTTAGATTGGGCATCGGAGGAAATTCTTCACTCATTGAAAGAAGTACCTTCTGATTCTTTGATTCCAAGATTAATTCGAAATTCTCCTAGGGATGAGGTTGATATTGTTCGAGCAAAGTTGTTACTTGGAAATTGTAATGATTTTCGAAAGATGAGATATTTAGAAGATTTAATTGGGCGGGATTTTGGAAACGAAACATTATCTGCAGTAGTCAAAATTTCAGAAGAAATAGATGAAGAACCTGTGAAATCAACGGCTATTGAAGTTCTTCGAGATAGGGCCATGTTGGGAAAAGGAGGGATTAGTGAATGAGAGAGATTGTGCATAGATTGGATGTTTCTACAAGAGATGAACAGAGATTTCGTTCAGAAATTGAAATTTCAAATCCGGTGGGCTCAAAATTAATTTTAGCATTCCCAAGGTGGTCCCCTGGTTCATATCTTATCAGAGAGCCTAGAAGACTGGTACATGATATGAGAGCTTGGGCGATGATTTCTGGAAAGAATATAGATTGCAAAGTAGATCGCAGAGGTCCTGATGAAATTCGAATAAATATACCAAAGGGAACGAGTTCTATGCATGTTGAATGGTTCGCCTTTGGAAATGACCTTAGTGTGAGAACTAACCACATCGATTCCAGTCATTTCCACATGATTCCTTCTGCTACGTTCCCACGTGTCATGGCAGGTTCAAATCATTCTGAAGGACCTTATGTGGTTGAACTTCTGCATCCTAATAATTGGTCTGCTACAACGCAATTGAAGCAAGTTGAAAGATTAGATGAAGGAGATTTTGTCCGATCAGTATGGAAAGCCGAATCTCGTGATGCATTGTATGATGGAATAATTGAAGCCAATGCAAATGAAGAGATTATTTTCAAAGCAGGAGGCCGTAATTTTAGACTCAAACTTTGGGACGCAGGAGGGGTGAAAATCGAATCTGATAGAGTTGATTTTTTGATAAATTCGATGAGAGAACTGTTTTCAGAATTTCATGCTTTATTTGGAGAACCACCATGGGATGATTATGCTGTGATTCTACATTTAACTGAGAAAGCGAGAGGAGGATTAGAGCATACTGGCAGTCAGTCTAGCCAAATGCGTAGAGGTTCATTAGATCCAGGAGATAAAGAAGCATGGAGAGATTTAATTTCTCTTATTTCACATGAGTATGTTCATGCTTGGAATGTTAAGCGCCTTCGTCCAAAAACATTTGATGATTATGATTTATCTCAAGAGATGCATACTGATTTATTATGGTGGTTTGAAGGAGTAACTAGTTGGCTTGGAGATATGATTTGTCTCCGTAGTGGAGTTTGGTCAGATGAGGATTGGTCTGCGGATCTAAAGAGAAAATTGTCACGTTTTCATACCATGTCAGGATGGGATCACCAATGTCTTTCTGAATCAAGTTTTGAGTCTTGGTATCATTTATACCGCCCTCATCCACATTCTGCTGAAACTACGATCTCATACTATCTTCAGGGAGAAATTGCAGCAATGTGCATGGATTTAGAATTAAGAAAGAGGACGAAAGGAAAAATTGGTTTAGATAATGTCATGGTTGATTTATGGAAATTACATGGATTACATATTGAAGGCGATTCAGGTTCAGGAGGTTCTGAACCTAGAGCTATTGTCGAAAAAGACATAGTTTCCTCAATGAATAGGTTAAGCAAGGGTCGTTTAAACAGCGTAGTAAGAAAATTGGTACACGGATTAGGTGCCCCTGATATGCAAGAATGGGCCAAAGCAATGGGGAGAAAACTTGACCCAGTTGATGCAGATGAATATGTGGGTTGGATTGGAGTTCAACTTTCCGAATCTCCTTTGCGTGTGAATAAATTCTTAGCAGGAAGTCCTGCAAGAGATAAGTTACAACCTGGTGATGAAATTGTAGCTGTGAATGGGAGGAGAACTCGCAAATCATCTGATCTGAAGGGGGCATTACGAGGGCGTTCAGATCAAGACGTATCCTTTACCATTTCAAGAAGAGGAGGAATGATGACTTTTCTAATCACTCCCAAGAAAGATCCTCTTCATCCTGTAAATATCTCTGGAGCAGGGAATCGTTTGTGGAAATCTTTTTCTGAATCTAAACAAGAAAAATCATAGTAATTGTTGCAATGAGAAAAATTGCTCAGGATATTCTGATTGAAGAATATGTTTGCTTGTTTTAGGAGGATATAATTCGCCTTTTTTCGCTGCTTCAAGTATTGAATCTTTGGTGATATTCATTTCTTCTTTACCTTGCCACGCTTTTACACTTATTGAATCATCTTGTAAGTAATTTATTTCTATTGCGGGAATTAGATTTATTCCTAACTGTAATGCTGAATGATATCTATGGTGTCCATCAAGAATTGTTTTTGTATCTTTGTCTACTAGAATTGGGATATAATAACCTTGAATTTTTTCTACATGTTTAATCATTTTTTGAAGATTTTTTTGTTTAATTTCTTCATGAGGACGGAGATCTTTGACATCAACTAATGTAATCTCCATGTGACTCTCAAATCTCTTTGATACAAAATTCCTTGTGCTAATTGAGCGGTCATTTCATTTGAATTGGCTTAGACGACAGGATATGTCCTCGGATTCCCCGTCATCTGATATTGAGGGAATTTCTCTTTGCCCTATTCATTTGAATTTATTGGAAAATCTAGATTCTTCTGTAAAAATGATTTTTTCAAACATTTCCGAAAGTGGTTTTTCGATATGGATTGTTGGAGGAGCGGTTCGAGATTCTTTGGCAAATATTACTGTTAATGACATAGATCTTGCAACTGATGCGACACCTTCTCAATTGATGGAAATTTTCCCGTCATCAATTCCTACTGGAGTCAATTTTGGAACAATTACAATCCCTTCTGATGGAAAATTTGGTGATATCCAAATTACTACATTGAGGAAAGATGGTTCTTACTTAGATAGAAGACGCCCTGAATCTGTAAGATTTGGTACGTCATTATTAGAAGATCTCAATCGAAGAGATTTCAAAATAAATGCAATGGCCATAGACCCTATCAATCTTCAATTTTATGACCCTCATTGTGGTAGAGATGACCTTGATTCAGGAATATTATCTGCTGTAGGGGAGCCATTTGAACGATTAGATGAGGACGGCCTTAGAATTTTGAGAGCTTATCGTTTCATGTGCCATGATTCTGGGCCGTTTAAACCAGATGAAAATCTAGGCAAAGCCTTGGTTGATTCAGTAGGGAATTTGGGCTCAATCTCTAGAGAAAGGATTTGGATGGAATTCAGCAAGATTCTAACTTATTCTAATGTATACAACGTTCTTCAAAAAATGGTAGAAGATGGAGTTATGGATTTTATAATTCTTGGATGTAATGATATTCCTTCTGTTGATGATTGTTATATCGAAGGAATAAGTAGGTATGATTTGATGATTGCACGTCTTTCATTATTGCTCAAATCGGTTGAAGAAGAAAATGTTGAGGAGATATTGAATCAATTGCTTGTACCAAATAAGGTTCGAAATTCAGTGATTTCAATTAGGGGGCGCATTGGTATTACCCCTAATCCCGAAAGTAAAGGATGTCTCCGGAGATATCGGATGGAATTGAGTGATGATTTGTTTTCTCAATTATCTGCGGAAAGGGGGTTTTCTGCACAAATTTCTGATGAATTACGAACTGCATTGAGTGTTTTACCACCACTAGTAGGAGGACTTGAACCATTGATTAGTGGTAATGAAATAATTTCTCGCTTAGGTATTGAACCAAGTCCACTTCTTGGCCAATTAAAGCAATGGTTATTTCGTATACAGGTTGAAAACGATCTTCCTGATTCAAATTCTATTTGGGAAAAAGTGGAATCACTTGGATTCAAAGGTCAGCCTTTGGGAGAATACAGAATGTGGGTATAATCACAATTCTGCTAGATAATCCACATAATCTTCAGAACTCAATAAATCATCGTAATCAAATCCGTCATGAGGTCTAATAATTACAAACCATCCGTCACCGTATGCTTCTCGATTAACATAATGTGGATTGTTTTCAATTTCTCCGTTCATGCTCATTATTGAGCAAGCGAAAGGAGATAAAATATTCAAATTATCAAATTCACATTGAAGTCCAACTAAGTTATCATCCGTAGAGAGTTCACCCATGGCTACAGCAGCCTCCTCCTCATCATCTGTTGTTGTTGTAATCATATCTTCTTCATCGGCGTGTTCATCGTCAGATGCTATCATGAATTCACTCGAATCGGTGATATTGGGTAGAGTAACCTTTAGGATTTTACCATATTCAATCCTTACAAAGTCTGAAACACCTACCTTATATTCCTCGTGTTCGTCTTTTGGTCCGCTGATTAAGTGGAACCAAAGATGTTCCTCGGTATACCTTCTACCTACTGCTATGCTGAATTCATCCTCGTCGCTCATGTACTAGCCTCATGGCGGCGCCGTTGCAATCAAATTTCAATTATTCGTTTATTTTGTACTTTTTTGATGTGGAATTTTATCCGAACCATTCACAAAGAGAGCGTTACTGGAGAGGGCCATGGACTTCAAAGAAACCGAAGAGCAGACGATGATCCGAGACTTGGTTAGAGACTTTGCTGAATCTGTTTTGGCACCGACTGCTCTTGAACGAGATCGAAATCAACAACCTCCTACGGAAGAATGGGCTCAGTTTATCGAATATGGCTTACATACTTGTACCATCCCTGAAGAATATGGCGGGACTCCATTAGATGATATTTCTGAAGCGATTATTGTTGAGGAACTTTCTCGAGTCGACCCCTCTTTTGGTGTATTTTACTGTGTACATGTGGGCCTTTGTAGTATGACAATTACTTTGCATGGCAACGAGCAACAGAAATCCAAGTATCTCCCTATGCTCGCTTCTGATAAGTTGGGAGCATATTCTCTTTCTGAAGCAGGTGCAGGAACAGATGCTGCTGCAATGGTTTGTAAGGCTAAACTTTCAGAAGATGGTAGTCATTATCTCTTGACTGGTGAAAAGATGTGGGTAACTAACGGAGCCAGTGCAGATATTTTTGTTTTATTTGCTAAAGATGTTGACCATCCTGATTATGGGGTGAAGAGGCACGGTGGGACTACTGCTTTCATTGTAGAGAAAGATTTTGAAGGATTTTCAGTCGGAAAGAAAGAGGATAAACTGGGTATTCGAAGTAGCGATACCTGTACATTAGTACTGGAAAATTGTAAAGTTCCAGTTGAAAATGTGCTTAAGGAATCTGGAAAGGGTTTCCCTATCGCAATGAATGCTTTAGATAACTCTAGAATAGGTATTGCTGCTCAGGCATTAGGAATTGCTCAGGGGGCTCTCGATGCCGCAGTAAAATATTCTCATGAAAGAGAAGCTTTCGGAAAACCTCTCGCTTTCCATCAATCAATTGGTAATTATCTTGCAGATATGGCTACTCAGACTGAAGCTGCTAGAATGATGGTTTACCGTGCTGCTTGGGCAAAAGAACAGCATTATCACCACGGCGGACGACGGCATACGAAGGAAGCTAGTATGGCTAAACTATTCGCAGGCGATAATGCAATGTGGGTAGCAGAAAGAGCCGTTCAAGTTCTCGGAGGTTATGGTTATACAACTGATTTCCCTGTTGAGAGATTTTTCAGAGATGCTAAAATCACTCAAATTTACGAAGGAACACAAGAAGTACAGCGAATTGTGATTAATCGATCACTTGGTGATTCTTGATTCAGTAGAAAATGATGATGACGAAATGAAATATCCTAATCGAGCTATTACTAGAGAAGAGAATTCAGAATCTACTGAATAGTTATTCGACCCATCTGTATCGTCGTTCTCCTGGAAGACCGCCGTCTACTTCTCTAATAAGTGCAAATTCTTGACTAGGTTCAATGATTGATTCAGTAGTGCTTCCGCGATGTAGTGCTTCGTAGTCGTCGCTAAGTATTGGTCTGCGAAGATCCAATCTTTCAAAGAGAAGGAATCTAGATGCAATTTCTTTCCATTTAGGTTGGATTATTCCTTCGAAAACCTTTGCTTTTGCTCCAGAACCATATCCGCATAGTCCAATCCGTTGTCCTTCGATTGAATTGTTTTCTTCATAATCACATTCCAATGATGACATTAAAGCTAGAAAAATTGATCCAGTATACTGATTTCCGATTAAACTAGAAGCTCTCTGTCCACGTTCAATCCTTTCATCTGCAAATTTACGGAATGCTTGAGTTTTTGAAATGGCTCTTCTATAACTGTCATTGGCTTTGTCGAATTCGGAAATTCCCTCAGGCGTATCCTCAAAATCTTCAATTAATGGTTCTACTCCAATTTCTTCAACAATTTCTTCCCAAATAGGGGTTCCTCTTCTGTCATGCCTGAAAACATCTGGAAACATTCTCTTTCCTTGGAAAGCATATGGGAGATGCACAATAATCCGTTTCCATTGTTCAGTTAATATTGGGTCATTATCGGAATCTAAACGACCGGTTCTTTGTGCCTTTCCATGGAAATCAATGAATGCCTGTTTTACTGATTCCATATAACAACGATTAGAAAATTGTCCATCAAAAACAGGTGTGTCTCTATGAATTTTCAATGTATCTTCGGCAAACAATTCATCATTAGACATTTTAGATCCTCTAAGATTTCGCATCATTCGTTCACTAAGTCCAGACTTGAATGATTGACCAGTTTCTCGTGCTAAGTCAAGCACTCGTTCGATAACGTTCTTGACCGGAACTTCTCTTCTTGGTTTGAAGAAGTCATGAACTGGAGTTGTGGAAACGCCCCAAATATCTGGAATCACCAATAATCTAGGATTTGCTCTGATTAAGATACCTCCTCCTCCAGCACCTTGAGTATATTCTCCACTGGATTCCATGTCATATTTCGCATTATCACTAAAAACAACAATTCCAATTCTTTCTTCTTCTTCTCCGCCTCTAGCAACCCAGTCTAGTGTGTTGTGTAGTGCATCAACTGCGCCAATACATGCAAAAGTCATGTCGACTACATCACAATTTCTGAAGCAATCGGGTCCGAATTGTTTTGCATATCTCTGTTGAAGCATATCGATGATATATGTCGCAGTAGGTTTTGCACCATCTAGGGCAGATTCAGTTCCGAGGTATATTCTTCCGATTTGAGATGGCGATAATCCATTTCTATCTATTAGTCGAGCTACAGCATTAGCGCCCATAGTTGCTGTATCTTCGTGAGCATCCGGAATTGCCATTGCATTAAGCCCAAGTCCTTTATTCAATTTTTCAAAGTCTGCACCACGAAATTTCGCAAAATCTTTCATGTCGAAATATAAGCGGGGGAAATGAATAGCGAAATCATCAATGCCTACGTCCATGCTATCATCCCGTCGGCGAACTCATATGTTATGAATAGATGTCCTAAAATTAACTTGTAAGTGTGAAAAGGGGACTCTTGATTATTGCCCCGTCATTTCGTTTACAGCATCCAATAAAATAGGATTATTGGTAAAATATTCCTCTATGGGTGCAAGAATTTCTGCCAATCCATGGGCTACAGCCATTTTTGCATCGAATGGATGCACTGAATCATTTCCTATAGCTTCAATCAGTGCATTAAGATCTGACCAAGATGAAGGTTCTCCAAATTCTGGTTTTGGATTTACATATAATTTCTCGTTCCTAGGCAAAATCACATATTTTGCAATTTCAAATACAGGTGAATCGGGATTACCTGGCTCAAGGAATGCTTTACGAAACTTCTTTTCCAATTTCTTTGGACTATCGTGAAGCAATACTGCATTATTTGGGTCTGATTTTGACATTTTATGGTCGAACGAATCCATTCTTCCACCTCCTCTTCCCTTTAATCCTGACAACATAGGTGTGTGGATGCATGTTGCTTTTATCCAATGGTTTCTATCTCCTACTTCTCTCATGTACATGTGTGCTTTTCGTTGGTCCATTCCTCCGAATGCGATATCCACATCTAACTCAAAAATATCTGCCGCTTGCATTGCAGGGTAGAAGAAAGCCGATAAATCATCATCCGAGGAATCTTCGCTTCTTCCCATAATACTGAAAGTTCTTCGTGCTCTTGAAAGACTCATTCCCTTTGAACACCGAAGAACTCTTTCCCAATATTTTCCTGAATCCATTAATTGACTAGCTTTCATGAAACGTATTTGACCGCCTTTGTCACCTTCTTCAGGGAATCCAAGAAGAACTCGAAATACTTCTGACATATACTCTCCAGCAATGGAGATTTTGTCCATATCTCTGCCGAACTTGTCATTTACCCAAGCATGCCAATCTGCTAAGAAAACAAGTACGTTCACACCGTTATCTAACATTTTTCTGATTGTATCTGCGAGTATTATCCATCCTAGATGTGCTTTTCCACTTGGCTCAAGTCCGATATATGCTCGTAAAACATCATCTCCACCATGCGACTTTTCTCCATTCATAACAGATATTACATGTTCCAGTCCTACTATTTCTTCAACTCCACTGAACATAGAAGCGATTCGTTCTCTATTTTCGGGAGTTAGTTCTGAAGACCCCTTAGTCTCCTGAAGGAGCCTTGCGAAATCCTCTGGGCTCATCGGATTTACCTCATTTATTCAGCAACTTCGATAATTTTTCACCGCGTCCAGCGGCTTTGGTATTGTCGCCTGCTTCAAGCGCTGCTTCAATTTCTTGGATTAATTCCTCTGCCTTGTCAATAGTCTCTTGGGGGAGATTCTTTGCTAAAGTCATGAAATGTTTTGCGGCTGAAATAGATGATTTTGCCTTATTCGCCTTTTTCCCCCATTCTTTTGCTTTATCTCCGCGTTTCTTTGAGTCATATCCTGTTGACTCGTCTAAAAATTGGGTCCAACGTAATCTGTCTTCACGTGCTGATTTCATGGCATCCGCGTTTGAGAAATCTGGTTTTTCATTATCTACCTCTACAATTAGGGCGTCTCCTAGATAATGAGCTTCGATACTTTTCATTATTCCATGAGATCCTCTAAATGCGTTTTCTCCAGTCGATTCTACGTTGTCAAAATATTTCTTTGCTAATTCAGCCAATCCGCCACTTGCTGTGACTTCCTTGACCTTACCTCTAGTCGTCGAGAAGCGTTCCATGTCCCCTCCGGTGTAGAGGAAGGACTTGAATCCTCCCCGAGTTCTCAAATTTAGATTGACCGTTCACATGATGAAGTCATGCGTCTACCGAGGGGCATGGGGCGAGGGCATCGGCAAGTGGTCTTAGCCCTGATGATGACCTTCTTTTTTGCTTCTGTTCAGGCAGAATCAGTCGTCGAATCGAATACCTTAGTTTCTATTTCGGAGGACCCAGTCTTCCTCAACGCTCTTGATTCAAACGATAAGGAATCGTTGGCGGTTGGAGATGATGGCGTTGTTTTCTTAATTCCCAATGACGACCCAGAATCATCTGTTGAATTGGATTCAATAACCGATCAGAATCTTAATGCATTAGATTTCCATCCTTCTGGAAATGCCTTTATTGTTGGAGATACAGGAAGAGTTCTTCGATATGATTACCAAGATCAACGACTCTCCAATGTGTCTGGAACTGGATTGGTAGAAATTAGCACATTAACTGCAGTAGCATGGAATACCAATGGAGCTTGGGCCTATATTTCTGCGGATTCGGGTAGAATTTGGAGATTCCGTTCTTTGGTCGATGGAGGAGAGATGTATGCATTGGAAAATACTCGAGAGAGTTCTGTAACTGCGATTGATTGTCATCCTGTTGTTCGACTTTGTGTAGTTTCTACCGAATCAGATGGAATAGGAATTATTGATGATAATCATGAACTCATTTGGTTAGGCGGAGGAGCAGTAATTTGGAATGATTTGGAATGTGGCTCTGGGAATATTGCTGTTTGTGTTGCTGTAGGTTCTAATCGCAATATTGGAACAATTCGTCTCGATGATTCTACTCAGGGCGAATCAATTTTGGATGCAGTAATTCTTAGTAATCTATCTGGAGAATTTACAAAAATTTGTGGCCATAGTGAAAATAGAATGATGATTGCTACAATTCCGTTCGGTTTAATTGATCATCGTCCTGAATCTGAAGAATCATTTCCTTGGTATGATCATGTAGATGCTGCAAATCAACATCTTGATGTTGTAACTCGCCCGATTGTTTGTACTTGGAGTACAACAGAGGCCGAGGGATGGATTTTGAATTCTAGAGGTAATGCAATAAATTTCGTTCCAATTGAAATTGATGATCCTTTGCTTACTAGTCTAGCTGGCTACGCTTTGGCTGTTGTTGTTGTGATTAGCGTACCTGGAATTGTCTTGGGATTAATTTTCATGAATAGCCCTAAAATGCAGGCTTCATACAATAGATGGAGACGAAATCGTAAGGGGATTGAACCTTCTTTGAAAGATAAGAGAGAGCAAAGGAGGAAGCGCGACCGGTCATAGTCAATCATCGGTAAGGTTCAAGCGGCGCTCTCAAAGGCGATACACTAGGAGAGTTAGAGATGGCGTACGAAGCCTTGGATTTCTTTGATGTAGACAAAATGCTGAATGAAGAGGAGATTATGCTTAGAGACATGGTCCGAGATTGGGTAGACGAAAAGGTAATTCCTAATATTGAAAAGGCATACAATGAAGCCTATTTCCCTGAAGAATGGATCAAAGATTTAGGCGAAATGGGTGTTCTAGGAATGGTCGTTCCCGAGGAATACGGGTGCGCTGGAATGTCATACACCGCATATGGTGTTGTATGTCGAGAATTAGAGCGTGGCGATTCCGGTTTGCGTTCTTTTTGTAGTGTCCAAGGGTCTCTTTCCATGCATCCAATTCACAAATTTGGTACAGAGGAACAGAAACATAAGTATCTACCAAAAATGGCCACAGGAGAAATCATTGGTTGTTTTGGTTTAACAGAACCAGATTATGGCTCCAATCCTGGTGGAATGGTCACTAAAGCAGAGAAGGTGGATGGAGGATATATCTTGAATGGAGCAAAGATGTGGATTACAAATGGAACCGTCGCAGATATCGCGATAGTTTGGGCAAAATTAGATGGCGTAATTCGAGGATTTATTGTAGAAAAGGATGATGAAGGATTTAGTGCGCCTGAACAAAAAGGAAAACATTCTCTTCGAGCCTCTGTAACCTCTGAATTGGTGCTTCAGGATGTATTCGTTCCTGAGGATAGATATTTGCCTGGCGCTAAAGGTCTAGGTGGTCCATTTTCTTGTTTGAATCGGGCTCGTTATGGAATTGCTTGGGGCTCAATTGGTTCTGCTCAGGCTTGTTTTGATGCGGCCAAGAAATATTCAATGGAAAGAATTCAATTCGACCATCCTATCGCTGCATATCAACTAATTCAAATGAAACTTGCAACTATGCTTAGAGAAATTACCAAAGGACAACTCCTAGCTTATCATCTTGGACGAAGAGTCGATGAAGATGATTGGTTCCCTGAAATGATTAGTTTAGCGAAAATGAATAATGTTGACATTGCTCTCGATATCGCTAGGGTTGCTAGAGATATTCATGGCGCCAATGGAGTTACTGACGAATATCCAATAATGCGTCATATGAATAATCTTGAATCGGTGAAAACTTACGAAGGAACTCATGACATTCATAATTTAATTCTAGCTCGCCATATCACTGGCATCCAGTCTTTCACTCGAAAATTATGAGGGATTAAATGCGCCCTGCCGTTGATGTTTTCAGTGAATGGGCAGATATTGGTAAAGACGAAGGAATGGAAAGAGGACATACACCTGCTGTTCAAGAGATATTGGATGCTGCATTTGATGCGATGCCATCAGAATCGATAGAAAGAGGGTTCTCTGCAATTGATGCAGGTTGTGGAAATGGATGGGTAGTCAGATTATTTTCTAGACTCGAAAATTGTTCCATGGCACTTGGAGTTGATGGTGCAGAATCAATGGTGTTAAGAGCATTGGAGAAAGATCCTGAAGGGAAGTATTTTCATGCTAATCTAAGTACATGGTCTCCTCCAGAAATGGTTGATTTAGTTCATTCAATGGAGGTTTTGTATTATCTGGATGATATTCCCGATTTTTTGAATCGAGTTAGAGAAGAATGGTTGGTTTCAGGAGGTATTCTTGCTTTTGGAGTAGATCATTATGCAGAAAATAAGGATAGTTTGGATTGGCCAGAGAAGGTAGGAGTTCGTATGGCGACTCATTCTGAACAAGAGTGGGCATCTATGATTCAACAGGCAGGCTTTGAAATTTTGAAATGTTTTAGAGCCGCTACCAATGATAATTGGGCCGGAACATTGTCTTTTATTGCCCGAAGAATATGAAAATATTGACGATTATTCAATGCGTGATGATTATGAAAGGGAACTCATGGGCGTCTCATGGCCGCACAGCCAAAGTCCCCCGAGGCGGTTCTTCTTACCAATTTGGATAATAATATTGAGAGCGACTCTTCCTCAATTTTTCAATTACTTACTCATTTTAAAATTAACATGATTTCTCTTGATTGGGTAAGAGGATTTTCACTAAGAAAGATGGTATATTCGCTATCTGTGTTGTATATCTTTTGGATGTTTGCAAAACATGGTGTCAAGGCCTTGATGGTGACTGAGAAATACCTACCTGTTGTATCGGTAATATTCCCCGCAGATTTTGCTCCCGCTGTATTGATTGTGGTTGGATTAATTGATATCAGTATAGCGTGTATGTTACTTGTTCGCAATCAACCATGGGTTTTGATTTATGCTGGTATTTATCCCTTCATTCCATTGAGCCTAACTTTTATCGCTACAGGTGAACTTGAATTGTTTGGAAAATTTTTGATATTCTCTCTATCAGTTTTTGCTTTATTTGCTGCCCCCGTAGAAACTAATATCATCGAATCGTTTTTTTCAAGCAGAGAGTATACTCCTAAGCGACTATTAGCATCATTAAGTGTTGCCATTTTACTTATTCTCACTTCCACATTATCTGTGTATTTTGTTGCTAATTCATCTGATGGAGTAGTGGAAGAAATTTTGGTTGAAGAAGATGATTGGAGAACCTACTCAGTCGTTGCTCCAATAGATACTGGAATCAATGTCTATCATGAGCATTTTATCCTAAATGAGACCCTTCCTGATTGGTTATTAGAGGGTCTTGGAGTAACGATGTGGTGTAATTTGACCCTTGAAGGAACTTGGCAGGAGCGTTACGAGGCTGATCAGGAATCCTGCTGGGATATCATTACTTCTACAGACATTGTCTATTTCTTAGGTACACGAATTATTGGTACAACTCCTGATGATGGAACTGATATACCAATCTTAGACGATCCTTCAGATGGGCATGGTACTGCAGTAACTGGAGCAGTTTTGGATGCAAATCCCGATGCAATAATTTTCTTTGTTGAAGGATTCAGTGATGCTGCAGTATTAGCTGCGGCCAATCAACCACTAGTCGATATTATTTCGACCTCATTTGGGCCAATAGGTAGTGTACCAGTATCAGGTATAGAAGACGCAACTAGGGTTGCAGTAGTTGAAAATCATAAAGTTCACACCGGTGCAGCTGACAATTCTCCTTCTCCTGCTGTTCAAGACTCTACAGCTGGACCTCCTTGGTCAATAGGTATTTCTGGTTATGCAGAAGAAGGCGATGATCAAAAGGAGATAATGAGTGGTTCGTATCCAGATATTGCTGCTGATTGGACACAAATGTTACCTAATCATGATGACATAGATGGTTATCATGAGACTTCAGGGACCTCATTTGCAACTCCTAGGACTGCGGGAATTCTCAGTCTTGTATTGACTCAACTAAGAGATTTAGGAGAGGATATGGGTTCAGGAGCATCTTCTGAAAGAGATGGTTTGTTAGTCAATGGCACTAATCTTTCAGTTTCTAATCAGAATCTTAGAGAGGCATTGAATCTCTCGGCTTGGTATCCTGGTTTTTCTACATGGGATCCTACTTCCGGTACGGCTCCAATCTCGCCTATTGCTCCATGTACTCAAGTAGGTTGGGGGGTAGTGAATATGTCTAATGTGGAACCTATGTATTCACACCTAGCTGGCATTGAATTAATGCCCAATCGTCCTTCTGATGTAGTTGCCTGTATGGAAGCGAATCAAGCCATTCGTGAAGCGTATTGGGGTGATTAGCGTTATTTCTGGAATTATTGCATCAATCAATGTTAATCCAAAGGGTGGTGTCCCCAAGTTCCCTATTGAATCAACTAAACTTTGTTTTACAGGAGTTGAAGGGGATCGTCAGAATGATCTCAAACACCATGGTGGGCCTGAAAGAGCAGTTTGCATTTATTCATTGGAGTTAATTGATGCATTAATTCACGAGGGCCACTCAATTAATGAGGGAGCAGTAGGAGAGAATCTGACCATTTCAGGTATCGATTGGTCGAGATTAAAATCAGGTTCTATTTTGTCTATTGGTGAATCTGAAATAGAAATCACCTATTCTGCAACTCCATGTAAAACAATTGCACATGTATTTTCTGATTCCTATTTTTCACGAATTAGTGAAAAAAAACATCCCGGTTGGTCTCGTTTCTATGCTCGTGTAATAATCGAAGGTACAGTGAAAAAGGGCGATATTGTACAATTCATTGATAGGTGAGATTAGATGTCTAATGATCAACCAAATGTTGTGAAAGGCACAGAAGATGTATTGGATAAGATTGCTGATAGGTTATCTACTCCTTGGCCATTAATATGGGGTCTTGCATGGAAGCAAAGACATTTTCTTGGAGGAAATTGGTTCCTGATTCATATCTTGATTTTTGGATTAATTGGTATCGCCTTTCCATATTTTTCTTCTAATCAATTTGTTGCAGCCAATGGTGTAACTGTGTGGGACCCAGAGATTGCAATAGATCGATTAATTCCAGTTATTCCGTGGATGGTCGTCCCTTACATGGCATTATATCTTTACTATCCAGTGACTTTGTTTTGTACACCTAAAGATGACGTATCTCGATTAGAATTGATAGTAGGTGTGCAAATGCTTTCTTTAGCAACATTAGGTTGTACTGTAATTTTCCTTGTTTTACCAGTAGAAATTGATATGCGTGACCAAATACCAAGTGATGTTCTGCAGGGAGATGGGTTGTACAGTACTCTTTTTTCATATATGCATGCAATGGATGAACCATGGAATGCTTGGCCCAGTATTCACATTGCTCACTCTTACTTTTTGACAAGGTCAATTAGTAGATGGATGAAAATCAGATCTGCTGAATCTAGATTAGTTAAAGGATTTATTTCACTTGTATGGATTGAATTTTTCTTACTTAGCATTAGCACCATGACAACGAAACAACACTATGTATGGGATCTTTTTACAGGACTGATTGTAGGAATTATTGGTTGGAAAATTGCTATCAGAGCATTGGAAAAAATTAGGAAATTACCTGAGGAAAAATTACACCCTTATCCTGAAAATCATTGAAATTGAAAATTTTATTCAAGCCTAATCTTGATAGAGGCGTTTTCATTCGCCGGTCTAACAGAGAAGGTGAGATCATGGATATAGCCGTTCTAATCAAGTACGTCCCGGACACAACTGCAAAGATTTCCATTAGTGGTGGTCGAGTTGATGAATCAAATGTTAGTAAATGGTCAATTAGTCCATTTGATGAGTATGCTCTTGAAGCGGCATTATCCATGAAGGACACTTCTGGTGCGAAGGTAACTGCAATTACTTGTGGCCCCGCACGTTCCGAAAAAGGACTTAGAGATGCAGCAGCTGTTGGTGCTGATGCACTAGTTCATATTGTAATAGATGACCTTATGTCATTAGATTCAACAAAAATCCAAGGATTATTGGCAGCAGCTGTTAAGCAGACCGGAGCTGAAGTTGTTTTCTGTGGAAAACAGGCTGCTGATACCAACTCAGGAAGTACTGGCCCTGGTGTTGCCGAATTAATTGGAGCCGCTTGCGTAACTAATGCTTCAGAAATTTCTGGTGAAGGAGGCGTATTTAGTGTATTGCGCCCTGCCTCTAATGGTTCAGAAAGAGTTGGTGTTAGTGCACCTTGCGTAGTTGCTTTTGACAAAACAACATCCGAGTTAAGAAGGCCGAATGTGAAAGGAATAATGATGGCTAAGAAGAAACCGATAGAATCGATGGACTCAGATTCATTGGGAGTTGATGTTTCAGGTTCCTCTGCTACTATTAATTCTCAATCTCCTCCAGATGAAAAGGCTCCTGGTCAAATGTTCGAAGGTGCAGATAGTATCTCGGAAGTAGTTCAGAAACTCAGGAATGAGGCAAAGGTGCTCTAGGTGGTGTAATAATGGAAATAACAATAATTGCTGAAACAAATGATAACGGATTACATCCTGTAACTTCTCAGATGGTTGCTGCTGCAACATCTCTTGGAGCAAGCCCTACAATTCTTTGTCCCGGTGGCGTGGGTACAGATTCTGCAGCCTCTATTGAAGGAGTAGGGGCCGTAATTGGAGTTGAAGGAGATTGTTTTGCTTCTTTTGATGGTGGTGCTTGGTCCTCCGCTTTGAATAGCGCAATTTCTGGTGGCACTGTTTTCACCGCTGCCACTGCAAATGGTCGAGAGGTTGCATCTCGTGTAGCTGCTTCCCGAGGGATTCCAGTAATTCAAGACGCAACTGGAGTTTCCGCTGGCTTAACCATTTCACGTCCAATATATTCTGGAAAGGCAATGGAAGAAGTCAACGTTTCAGGAGATTGTGTAGTTAGTATCCGCCCTAATGCGTTCAGCCCCTCTGGAACAGGTGGTACTGCATCAGTTTCTACTGTTAATCACTCCTCCGATGTTTCTGTAACGGTAATGGAGGCCATTGCAAAAGCGAGCGAGCGTCTAGATGTTTCAGATGCAGATATTGTAATATCTGGGGGTCGTGGAATGGGTAATATCGATAATTGGGCTCAATTGGAAGCAGTTGCAGATCAGATTGGTGCTGCTGTTGGAGCTTCAAGAGCAGTAGTGGATGAATGGGGACTATCTCACAGTATCCAAGTCGGTCAAACTGGAAAGGTAGTAACTCCTACTCTTTACATTGCAGTTGGTATTTCGGGTGCAATTCAACATCTTGCTGGAATGCGGTCTTCGAAATATATTGTTGCAATAAATAAAGACGCAGACGCTCCAATTTTTGGAGTTGCAGATTATGGTATTGTAGCAAACTGGGAAGATGCATTACCTGTATTGAAGGATGCTTTGTCTTCTCTTTGATTATTCTAGCAAAACGTCGAATGAATCGTCAGGTTCTCCTCCGCCTTCTATTTGAATTGATACCGAATCAGATGACGCCATTCCTTTATCACTTAGGATACTTAGAGTAAATTGATGAGTTCCAGGCTTTAGCCTAACCTTCAGTGCAGGTGTATCTCCAATAGGTTGACCAACAGAATCTCTCCATTCCCATGTTTCTATTTCTCCATCTGTACATTGAGAACTTCTCCCATCTAACGTTACCATTGCGGTCCCATCTTCTTCAACTTCAATCGTCCTATCTTCTCCTGCGTCAGCAATTGGGGGTAGAGCACTAAATGAATCATCATCGATGATGCCCTCTAGAAGTTGATCTACACCCTCATTATTGGCTATGTCTTTGTCTTTAGAATCAACTTCTTCTTCTAATTCAGATAACAAATCATCCAATTCATCTTCGCTTGCTTGATTCGTTCTATAGATTTCCATTTCTTCTTCTGTGAGTAAATCTTCAATTTCTTCAAAATCTTCATTTGATGCATTTTCATTATTTTCTAATGCATCAATAAATTCTGTACCTTTGGCTCCCCCAATTGCGCCTCCGAATAAATCTTGATCATTGATTAGAAGTGCATCATCATCATTTACCTCAAATCGTTCTGAATCAGGATCATACAAATCAATTCGATCAATTCGAGTGTAATCGTTTCGATTATCTCCAGAGATTGCAATCATTCGCCCTCCCGAATCTGATGATACTCTTTCTACTAGTCCAGGATGCTCTACCGACCAAGCTTCTTCCATCGGTGCTAGAAATCTACGTAGATGGAACCATGATCCTACAATAATATCATCATCATGGGGCCTCACATCTTTCACTTCGTATCCTGTTTTTGCCCATAAAATTGGTTCTTTTTTTCCAATTTTATGTTCTTCTACATCTCCATTTTCCATGCCCACCAGAATTCCTTGTGTAGTCCCAAAAAGCACAGATGCATTAGATTCTATTTCAACAATATGTAGTGATTCACCGTTGCTTGAAATACAATCTAGTGCAATTTGGGGCGTTTCTGAATTAGTAAGTCCATTGCATTCAGATGCAAAAACCAGTACTCCATCTGGTCGAAATGTCATTGCTGTGATCCTATCTCCTTCTGGAGATCTTGGTTCTCTTGTCATGATAACTTTGCCATTGCTAGAGATTAATTCAACCACACCTGTATCATCCGCTACTGCAAAAGCCCCTCCGTCTGCCCTTATTGCTGAGAGGATGTATTGTCTTCCTGTATGCCGATAAATTTCATTCCCATCTCTATCAAAAAGAATAGCATTTCTCATACCATCTATTATCAAGAAACGAGTCCTCTCAATGGTTCCAACTAGATGTTCAATTCCTCCAGCGCCATCAATTCTCCAAAGAATTTCTCCATCTGATGAAATACAATGAGCATCTCTTGAAATTGTGCCCACTAGAATAGAATTATCTGTAAGACATAGTAGATGATCTACTTCTTCTTCAAGATCAAGTGATATTGGATGATTCTCTTCATCCAAAATTAGTCGGTGTAGTTTACAATCATCGTCCGTCCAAACCAACAAATTGCCATCGCGAGAAAGGTCACAAGCCCTAACTCTACTCTCACACGGGATCCTACGACGGGCCTCTATGCGATGTGGCATGAATACGGAATAAACCCGTGGGCTTTAGCGCTGTTCCTCATTCGTACCATACTGAATCATTCTTTATTGTGAATCTCAATAGTTTCGTCAGAATCGTTTTTCTTTATTTTTGCATTATCATTTCTAGCACCTTCAACTGATGCTAAATATTCTGGAGTAATTGTTCCACAAACATATTCTCCAGTAAAACACGAAGTATCGAATTGATTTACTACTCCATTTCCTGCATCGATGACTGCATTTTGTAAATCTTCTAGTGATTGGTAAATTAGCCAATCAACTCCTATGGCATGCATAATTTCTTCATTGGTTCGATTATGCGCAATATATTCTTCTTTTGCAGGCATATCAATACCATACACATTAGGATGTAAAACAGGAGGTGCAGCGCTAGCAAAGAAGACCTCCTTTGCACCCACGTCCCTTGCCAATTGTACAATTTTCTTTGATGTGTTTCCTCTAACAATACTATCGTCGACAAGAAGCACTCTTTTTCCCTCAAATTCATGAGGTATTGGATTCAATTTCTTTCTTACACTATCTTTTCGAATTGCTTGACCAGGCATAATGAAAGTCCGGCCGACATATCTATTCTTGACAAATCCCTCTCGGTATTCTACACCTAATGTTCGAGCTACTTCCATTGCGGAAATTCTTCCACTATCTGGTATTGGCATTACTACATCAATTCCATGTTCTGGATTCTCTTCGATTATTCGATTTCCTAATTTTTCACCCATTTTTATTCTTGCACCATATACAGGTATTCCATCGATTACGGAATCAGGTCTAGCAAAATATACATGTTCGAAAATACATGGTTTCAAAACTGGAGATGGATGACAAATACGCCTTCTAATCAGTCCTTTTTCATCTACGAATACAGCTTCTCCTGGTTTAACATCTCCAATGATTTCACAACCTAAAGTAGTTAGAACTACACTTTCAGAAGCGAAAACATGCGTTTCTTCTCCATTATTGTCTTTCCTTACTCCATGTATTAATGGGCGAATTCCGAAAGGGTCTCGGAATGCCAAGATTCCATATCCCGATAACATACTTACGGCTGCATATGATCCATTTACGCGTGAATTCAACCTCTCTATTGCATCAAATAGGTCTTCACAGTCGAGATATAGTTCTCCTTCAATTTGCGTGGCTTGAGTTCTACCAAGTTCACTAGCAAGTATATTGAGTAGGATTTCTGAATCGCTGTTTGTATTTACATGTCTTCTATCTTGGTGGATTACCTTTTGCAATAGTTCTTCTGCATTGGTTAAATTCCCATTATGTGCTAGGGCCATCCCATATGGGGAATTTGTGTAAAATGGTTGTGCCTCTGCTGATGAAGAAGAACCGGCAGTAGGATAACGGACATGTCCAATGCCCATATTTCCGCCTAACATGTCCATATGATGTTGTCTAAAGACATCATTTACCATGCCATTGGATTTTCTTTGGTGAAATCTTTCTTTGTCGCATGTAACTATTCCCGCAGCATCTTGTCCACGGTGTTGTAAAACTAGTAGACCATCATACAGTTGTTGTCTAACTTCTGCCTCTTCCGGACCGAGGATACCAATAATGCCGCACATAGGTATTCAAAGGGTGCTTGTGTGGTCGCCTTATGGTTATTGAGCAAAATCACTTGCTACCAATTAATCGGTTTCTCTTTGACCATTGATATTTACGTCGTCGAGCAGTAACTCCATATCCGCAGGATGAACAAGCACGTTTTTGCTTGTGATATGAATGCCGGCCGCAACGTCGGCAACGGAAGTGGACAATCTTTTGGCGCTTACCAAAGGATGGAGTACCCTTACTCATGTGCTCACCTCGACAGCCTCGCGACCTAACCCGTTCTTATGAGGCTTGCCGAAGTGAAATGTTTGTTTTTCTTCCAATATTATCGAATGTTTTGAATCCTAATTGTATGACTGAGTTGTATGGGTATGGTACATCGGGCTCTAGTGGTCTCTCTTCTTTTTCTTTTAGTCCCTCTTTCTAATGTTTCAGCAGATGAGGTTGAGTCAAACGATTTTTCGTGTGATTCTGAAGTAGTTAACGCTGGTCAAGAAATAGAATGTACATTAGATCTTAGTGCTATACAAGGAGTATCTTCACTTCGGTTTGAATATTTCCAAGAAGGAAGGGAGGTCGAAGATTTTTCTGTGCTTTCATTAGGTACATATCATTCTTGTTCAGTTTTAGATAATGGTTCTGCTATTTGTTGGGGGCGAGACAATGAAGAACAATTGGGAGACGGCGGGGGAAATTCGTATCATCAAAGACCCGAAGCATCAATCATATCCCCCGATGATTCTAATTTTCAAGCAATTTATGCTGCGAGTTTCCGTACTTGCGCTCTAACTTCTTCCGGTTCGTTATACTGTTGGGGGGATAATACCGAAGGACAAGCAGGAGATGGTACCACAAATCGTTATTCAAATCCAGTAATGCCTGCCAATATACCTCTGAACAGATCAATTGTTACTGCAGGGGTGGGAAGGACGCATACGTGCGCCATATTAGATGATGGATCATTGATGTGTTGGGGCAAGGATTCTAGCGGCGCATTAGGCAATGGAGAAGATGAGACTTCTTCCCAATATTCTCCTGTTAATGTAGAACTCCCTGCTAATAGAAAATTAGTCGATGTAGGCGTTGGTTATGATAATACTTGCGTACTTTTTGATGATGGAGGTATAATGTGTTGGGGGCAAGATCGTGAAGGCCAAAATGGAGATGGAGGAAGTAGTTTAGCCACATCTTCTCCTGGTTCTAATGTAGCTTTACCAGAAGAAAGATCTGCGGTTTCTCTTTCCGTTGGTGCCCAGCATTCTTGTGCGATTTTGGATAATGCTTCCCTTGTCTGTTGGGGTTGGAATGGTTATGGAACAATAGGTGACAATACCACTGTAAATGCCCACGTCCCAGTATTTGTTGAATTACCTGATGGAGCGAAAGTCATAGATGTAGATGCAGGAATCCACCATACGTGTGCAGTTCTCGAAAATCAGACAGTAAATTGTTGGGGAAGGAATTGGATGAGAACAGTAGGTGGAGAAGGCCCTTATTCGAAAAATACGAAAGTGCTTCTTCCTAGGCATGTTGAAGGTACATCTTCGGTAGTAAAGGTAGAAACAAGTGAACGTCATACTTGCACTCTAGCAGAAAATGGTACGATTAGTTGCTGGGGTCAAGGTGACCAAGGTGCCCTTGGAGTTGGTACTTGTTGCCATGATTATAGTTATCCAATTCAATTGGATTGGTCAACATCTCCTTTTGCTCCTTTGTCTGGTCCTGCACCAATTGGGGACTGGGCATCTTCATCCATGAGGGGCCAAATAGAAAATCCCACAGATGGTGAATGGAATTTCAGTGTATCAGTCCCCGAGTCTGCTGAATTAGGAAATTATTCTGTAGAAATCACGATGTTAAAAATTGGAGGAATTCGTACTACAATAGTGCTTGAAAATGTAATTGAAATCATTGGTGTAGATTCTGATCGAGATGGAATTGTGGACACAGAGGATGCCTTTCCTTCTGATCCTTCTGAAACAAGCGATATGGATTCAGATGGAGTGGGGGATAATTCGGATGCTTTCCCATCGGATCCAAATGAATCTGCGGATTCTGACTCTGATGGTGTAGGGGATAATTCGGATGCCTTTCCCGACAATTCAGGTGAAACAACTGATTCTGATGGCGATGGAGTCGGAGATAATACTGACGCTTATCCATATGATGCTACAAGAATCAATCCCTCTTCTCCTTTGATGATGTATGCTCCAGTAGGAGCCTTAGTTGCATTATTGCTAATTGTCATGGCCCTTCGAATGGTGTTAAGAGGACCTGTGGAAGATAAACCTGAGAAGAAGTCAAGATGGAATCGCAAGAATCCCGATCGTAAGTTTTGATTGTCATTTGTCCATTGCTAGAAGAGGATCTTCCTCTTCTTCTCTTCCAGTAGCAATTGCTAGAACAGTGAACAAAACAATCGCTGCACCCATTGCGAATCCTGCCCATTGAATTGTAATTGTAGCTAAGTTTCCTCTAGGTAATCCTCCACTCAATATTTCGACTAATCCTAATCCTCCTATTGATAAGAAAAGAAGAGTAATTGTTTGGAGAATCGGGGCATTTCCTCTGTGTAAAATGCTTGTACTGGAAGTAGCTAGAATCAACCATATGGCTGTCATAGACATTACAGATTTGAGCAGAATATCTTTCACAATTTCTTGTGTTTCCTCTATACTCCATTTTGCAATCCATCCAATTATTACAGTAACAAGAATAAATGAAATGAAGATGCTTAGTAAGGAGTTACTTCTATTCATTATTTTCACCTACTATATTTGCGTCAAGATGACGTTTTACAATCATGTGTTCTTCCTTTGTTGAGGGAGAAGTTGTTTTGGGTAGCTTAGCATTTCGTTCAATGAGTACAGTTGTATGAAAAGAAACCCATAGTGCAATGATAATTCCCAAAATTGTGCCGATAAATGATTTTAAGGAGTCTCCTATTTCTTCGAAATTTTCTGATGATGAAATCGCCAATAGAGCAATAGAAACAATAGATAAAGAAATTGTTGCTATTGCTGCTAACCATCTTTTTTCTCCTATGGAAATAACTACTGTTGTCCCTATCGCGCCAACTATAGATGTCCCAATTAGTAAAGAAGAAATTGCAACGTTGTTTAGAGCAGCTACTTGGATCGGTAGTTCTTCAGGTTTCAAAGATAGAGCAATTATCCATCCAATTGAAATGGTCATTAGAATTGTACCTCCTCTTCTCCAATTCTTTGGAATTGGACCTACTGGGCTTGGCCCTCCAAAAATTGCTAGGCATGATCCTATGATGTATGTCAATGTTGGAATTGATAGATGAACTAGAGCTTCTGCAGTTTCAACAGGTCCTCCGTTACTATCTGCGCCAATTATATTCGCCGTTCCCGCAATACCTGCTAGTACAAGAATAGTCATTGGAGTAGCAACCTTGTAGGTTTTGGTTTCTTTTCGATGAAGATGCATCGCCATTACTCCTGGAATTCCTGCATAAAGAAGCAACCAGAAGGCCACGGTAGCCCAATCCATGATTTTCGAAACTCTGTTAAAGACATGAACATTGATGCCATTTGAGCCTATATTGGCATTGTATTGCCGTTATTTCACCGCGACACGCTCAAATAGGGGCCGATGGTCGCCGAGATGCTACGGAGGTGACATGATGGTTAAGATGCCGCGCAAGGTGATGAGATACAGCCCTGCTGCAGGTCGTCACACCGAACACACCGTAGAGCGTGTCAAGAAGAAGCGCGCATCTGAACTAAAGTGGGGTCAGAGACGTTTCCGAAGAGTCACAGCAGGTTACCGAGGTTTCCCTCGTCCTAAGCCCGAGGGTCGTGAGAAGCCAACCAAGAGAATCAATTTAGTCTACAGATGCACTGAGACTGGCAAGGCTCACTCCCCAGCAGGGCAGAGGGCAAAGAAGTTTGAACTTGTAGACAAGTGAGGTGGAAATAATGGCTGGTAAATTTCTTCGAATTGTTTGCAAAGACTGTGCAAATGAAACAGTGATTTTTGAGCGTGCTTCTACAGTAATCAATTGTAGTGTTTGTGGCGCAACTCTCGCTCAACCTGCTGGAGGAAAGGCATCCTTGGTAGGCAGTGAGGTCCAGGAAATCCTTGAGTGATCGGGGGCCCTTAGATGTCTGATGATGATATTCAGTATCCCGAAGAGGGAGAATATGTTGTAGTCACTGTATCAAGTATTGAGAAGAATGGGGCATATCTCGACCTAAATGGATTTTCAGATGAAATACGAGCATTTGTCTTCGTTGGAGAGGTAAGTTCTGGATGGGTAGCTAGAGTTAGGGATCATATTCGAGAAGGACAACGAACTGTTGCTAGAGTAACTAAAGTTCGAAAAGATAAGCGTAGCGTAGATGTGTCCATAAAGTCAGTTAGCGATGAACGACGAAGAGATACACTTCAAGATTGGAAGAATGAACAGAGGGCGGCTCAACTTCTGAAGATTGTTGCTGAACGAAACAATTGGACAGATTCCGAATTAGAAAATATGAGTTCCGAGTTAGAACAGACATTTGGAACACTTTACGGTTCATTTGAGGAGGCTGCAGCTAATGGTGAGATACTTACAGAAATGGGTTTCGAAGGCGACTGGACTTCACATCTAATCGAATTAGCTTTAGAAAATATTGTTCCATCTAGTGTGACAATTCGAGGTCGAATGATGATTGAAGTATGGGATGATGAAGGTGTTGAATTAATCAAAAAAGCCCTTATAGGTGCTGAAGAAACATCATCGAAGGAAGATGAAGTAGAAGTTTCATGTTACTACGATGGGGCTCCTGAATACCGAGTCGAAGTTGTAGCTCCTGACTACAAGTTGGCAGAAAAGGCATGGGTATCTGCGCAGAAAACCGTTGAAGACATGGTTAAGACTGCTGGTGGTTCAGTCGAATGCTATCGAGAGTGATACTCTAACCCCCCTTTCTACCCGAATGTTTCTTGAGCCCTCCCGAGAGGAACGCGTAGAACAGGTGTTGGAATGGGGAGAAGTAATCTACAGAAATGTCCTGAATGTTTTCGCTATTCTCTCGCACCTATCTGTCCTGATTGTGGCGCCACAATGAGAGCTGCATCTCCTCTAAAATTCTCTCCCGAAGACCGCCAAGGAGAACGTAGGCGTCAACGTAAAGGAGTAGGTTCTGGATCTTGGTCCTCAAGCCTTCCTTCTATTGAGAAAACAGGTGGTGAAGAAGAATGAATCGAACAGAAATTCATTGGATAAATGAAGCCGATTATCTTCCTGAAAGAATGGTATTCATCGAAGCTCTTCCAGGAGTGGGGAATGTAGGTAAAATCATTGTTGATGCTATGATTGAAGAGCATGAATCGAATTGTCTTGCATGGATTATGCATCCTGATTTCCCCCCTCATTCAACAATGAAAGATGGGCTTTTATGTCCGCCTAGGATTGAAATTCATCAAGTATTACTTCCTATGGGTCTTTCAGTAATTGTTCTAACAGGCGATTCTCAACCATTAACACCTACTGGACAATATGAGGTGGCTGATAAGATATTGAGAATGTTAGACGAAGCAGATGCAGAACTTCTTTTGATTCTCGTTGGCCTTCAGGCTGATGTCGAAGAAAGATCCATCCATCTAGTTTGTTCTGATGCTGATACTCGTGATGCCTTTGCTGAAAGAGGAGTTACCGCTTCAACAACTGCTCCTGAAGCAGGAATGATTGGTATGGCAGGATTACTAGCAGGCATGGCTCCGTTAAGATCTGTTCCAGCCGCTTGTGCTGTTGCTGAAACCTTAGGATCAACTGTTGATGTGATTACTGGGCAACGATTAGCTACTTGGGTAGAAGAAAATCTTGGTATTGCATTAGAAATTAGCATAGATACTACTGAGAGTACAGCAGAACGAATACGCAGAGAAATTGCATTTGATTCTACTGAACTAGATTCATTGTTGAATCCATCTGAACCCTCACCCGAGTTCTATGTTTAATCATCCTCCTGATGAAACAATAATTGTACCAAGTTCCACGTCTGAATTTATTTTCGTTGAATGTGGTACTATTTTTTCTTGATGGGTAACAAGTATAGTACTCGGAAGAACACCAATTTTATCTAAAATTTTGTCAATAGTAACTCCTGCTTCTACTTCAACATCATGAGTTACACCCTCGACCTCGATTCGCACCATCATATGCTTGCGTGATACTACCTCAATTCAGTCTTTACCACTGGACAACTGTCTAGTGAGGCTTATGACGAGAAGGCAGGTGGCTTGAAACCTGCCGAGATCGCATAGCCCGGTATTGCGGTGGATTCGAAATCCACTGTCCCTTGGACGCGGGGGTTCAAATCCCTCTCTCGGCGCTTATCCCACCAGCAGAACTGTAATACAGTAATAATTCGAATAAGATATGGAATTACAACAGATTGTTTCCGTTTTCATATGTTGCGGAGTTCTTCTGGCCTTTCCATTGGTGTATCTACTCCCCCCACTTCTTGATTCTATGTTTTTAGAACAAGAATCTTGAATTTCTTGTCTGATGATCATTTTACCTCTTTAAGTCATAAGAATCATTCTTCACTATGAATTTTATTGAATTGTCTGCCCGCCATAGATCCTGCTTCATATGGTTCTATCTCATGATCGACAATCAAGTGACGTAGAACCAAATGTCGAGGCATTTTCTCTCCACAAACAGGACAGTCAGCTATAGGCATTAATTTCCGACCTAGGAATTCATCTCGTCCTTCTTGAGTCATCAATTTTCTAAGAGTTCGCAATCCAGCAAAAAATAGAATGAACAATAGACAACATCCACCGCAAGCGAAACCACCGATTGTACTAGAGACTCTTGGGTCCTGTGTTAGGTAAATATCGAATTCTTGATTTCTTGTATCAGAATTTGAAGAAGAATTCCAATCAATAGTTAACTCTGCGAATTGTCCAGCAACTAATAGTGATATATTTTCTCCATGATCTTCAGGAAATACATCTAGTGTAATACTGTAAAATCCAGAATAATCGGTAATTGTTTGCAAGTTTGAATTAAGATCACAAACGTCATTTCCTGAACATTGGATAACAATTGGTTCATTTGTTAATGGCATATTGTCTTGAGTATACACTTTCCCATATACTTCATACTCTTCAGCAGTAACTAACGGAGCGAGGAAAATTATTACCAAAAGGGATAACAATAGGGTGCGCACACTAATTCCAGTCTCTAATCATGCATCAAATGATGTATTATTCTTGATGCGGGTGAAGAGTCCTCATTCTGCCATTCTTCGTGAAATAAACCAGATACAAAACACAATGGAAGCGGGCAATAAGTTACAGACTACTAGACCTAAATTTTGAGCCATATCCCAATCCTCAGGTTGAGTCGGGATGTCTACCTCGCAACCATACATCGGATCATCTCCACACTTCCATTCTCCGCCTTCTTGGGTATATACTGTGAAGGCGACAGAGTTGAAGACGGCTGGTCCAATGAGTATCAACAAAGCTACACCTATCAGCATTGAAGAACGAATTGGTTTTTTCAAATTACCATTGTATGCGGTGAAAGCGAACGGCGCCGCACTTAGAAGACCGATCATAATCATGAACCAATTCATAGGATTCCCATTTTCATTAAATCCTAGTTGAGGCCCTAGGTATGAGTCCACCAATAATCCAAGATAGAGTAAAGAGAGGGTGAGGATACCTAGTATCCATAATCCTGTTAGAGCGATTTTCGCTATCTTATTCTCAAGGCGCAGGAATATCCAAGGTGAGACTACGATGACGATGGCTGAAATCCACTTGATGAATTCAATGGCAACCTTATCTCCTGGAGACAAACCAAAAATCATGAATCAATCCAACCTCATTCACTCAATAGTTTTAATGTATCATCATCGCATTTCATCTTCTTTTTGCATGTCTTCTACAACAAGATAAGTTTGATTTTCAGGCATAGCTTCCATTGAAGATAGCTGTTGTTTCCTTGCTTCAAACATATCATCGAGTTCTACCCTAAGTCTTTCCAATCGGATTCCTTGATGTGGGCCTATTAGTCTCAGCATTAGGGCATATTCACTATCTAATGCAATTTCTTCTAATTCATCACGTGATGTGGCATTTCGAAGTCTTTGTTCAAATCGAGAAGTTCTTTTATTTCGAGTAAGGAATCCAAATGCAATCCAAATGAACAAAGGAATTCCCCCCATCATTCCAATCAAATCCCATGCTCCAAGTCCAACTGTTGTACCAGGTACTACGATTTCAAATGGTTCAACTGGCATACTTAATGCATCTCGGGAATCAGTTCTTTCTCGGTCCTCAACTGCATCAGACCATCCATCTCCATCATCATCAGTATCTTCGTTATCTCCCAATCCGTCTCCATCGAAATCAAAACATTCTGTAGGATCTTCAGGAAATACATCTGGATTCAATCCCTCATCCATACAACCATCAGCATCAAGATCACCAGGACTTGCAAATTTCGGAAGAATGTCGATGGCATCTATGAATCCATCATTATCAAAATCAAACAGATGAAGGTCAGGTTCTGTTCCAGATTGGTTATCTCCTAATCCGTCTCCATCAGCGTCTTCCCATTGAGTAGGATTATCTGGAAACAAATCAGCTAATCTACCGCCTAGGTTATCGCCCCACCCGTCGCCGTCTCTATCGGAATGTTGGGTTGCATCTGTAGGGAATTTATCGGGATTAAATCCTGTTTGATTATCTCCAAAACCATCTCCATCTATATCTGACCATTGACTCGAATCATTTGGGAACTTATCTGCTCCACTTCCTGTAGGATTATCTCCAAATCCATCTCCATCAGAATCTAATTGTTGTGATGGGTCAAATGGGAAGTCATCTGCGTTATTTCCTATACCATCTCTATCAGAATCTTCCCATTCATTGGGGTCATTCGGGAATTCATCTCCTCTTTCTCCAAATGGGTTGTCCCCAAACCCATCTCCATCTGAATCTGAGTATTGAGATTCTTCATTAGGAAATACATCATCCTCGTCTGCAACTCCGTCTTTATCGGAGTCCTTCCATCTGGTGGGATCGTCGGGGAACTGGTCGCCTTCTGAACCAAATGGATTATCTCCATGCCCATCGCCATCTCTATCTGAATTTTGAGTTGGATCAAGGTCGAATGCATCAGCATTATCTCCTACTCCATCAAAATCGAGGTCACTCCATTCTGAATTATTGTTCGGAAAAGGGTCACGAATATCTGGCCTTGTATCTCCGTCGGAGTCCACACATCCCTTTTCGTAAGCATAACTCGAATTGCCTGCCTCTCGTGGGCACAAGTCTTCGTAGTCTTCGAATCCATCACTATCATCATCAAGATCCTCCAGAGCATCCATGCAACCATCAGAATCGAGATCGTTTGTTGAGTTTGAAATCCAACCGGTTAAACCCTTTGAACATGAATCTCCATAATCCTCCATGCCATCGTTATCATCATCTGAATCTTCAGAAGAATCCTCACAACCATCGCCATCATGATCGAACAAAGTAATAGATTGGAAACCAAGAGGAGAGAAACGACAATCGTCTAAAATATCTAAGACAAAGTCATTGTCAGTATCATCGTCATTGATGTCAGGGATTCCATCTCTGTCATAATCGGAAGATAGTTTAGTCAAGAATACATCAATGTTCCCAATACCCCCAGAAGATTCATCTCCAAATACTAAATTTCCATTGGATTCTCCACCAACGTAGATATTTCCAGCACTATCATTTCCGATATGGGAACCTCGAGCACTATCGTAGCTTCCGCCTGAAAGACCCCATACAGAAGATGTAGACTGGTTGAATTTCAGAAGAAATACATCACTTCCTCCGCCTGACGGATTGAGTGATACCGAACCCATGGAAAATGTTCCTTCAAATTCGCCAGTAACCAAAAATCCTCCATCCGAGGTTGCAAGAACATCATGTGCAATTGAACTGCTTCCAGAATCAATTTCTAGTGCATTCACCCAATATCCTGTTGAATTTAATTCGGCGACAAATCCATGTTGGGTACCTCCGGTACTGAGTGAAGAGCCCCCTAATTCCAGATATCCATAGAAATATCCTGCCGTGTAAACACTTCCGTTTCCATCTACTGATATGCTCTTAATCGTTGAGCTACTGGTAGGAAATGATGCCGTAGAGAACCACTCATAAACACCATTTGAATCAATTTTAAGAGCAAACAATCGCGCTGTACCTGAATAATAATTCATATTTGTGCCATTGACATTGATTGAAAGAGAACCAGAAAAGTACCCTCCTAGGAATAGATTATCAGAATAATCCAACTCTAAATCTTCAATATGGAAATTGCCATTTGAGGGATAGAAAGTAAATTCAGTCTGAGTTAGGCCTGATTGATCAAAACTCAGGATTTTATTTCCATTAGAAACTAATAATTCACCATTTGATTTCAAGGCAATATTCGTTTCTGCGTTAGTAGGAGCATCCAACTTAGATGCCCATTCCCATACTCCATTGGGTAATAATTTACCAATATATCCATCTACAACTGACAATGAGATATTATCGAAATAGTATGTTCCAGTTCCCGCAGCTGCATACAGATAGGTACTCTCATTCGAATCAACTTCAATTGAAATCTGTGAGTATGTACTCCCAGTTATTCTAGGTGTATGTTGATTTCCTGAAACTGTATTTATCCAGTCACATGTCCCATTCTTGTTTATTTTTGCAACGAATACTGCGTTCGCTGACGACCAATAATTTGGGGCCATGTACCCAGTACATGTATCAATCACAATTGATGACTTGAAAGACCCAGATATGATTACGTCTCCATCAGGGAGCACAACCATTTCTCCGATATTATCGTCATCAGATGACCCTCCAACCGTCAGCCATTCCCATGCTTTACGATCTGTTGAGGATGAATCGTATCTGTGATCTAGTGATTTGAGTCCTCTCATTTCTTCATACTCAAAGGCAATAAGAGTAAACGATGCAAGCAAGAGAATTAGAATCGAGAGCATTGCTCTGATACTCGCCCTTCGTCCTACCATGTGTGGAGAGGGAGGCAGTATAGAAATGAAGGATTCGCTACTGGTTTTTCTCAATACAATAGGGGCAATGTTTCTCAATCACATAATCTTCTGATTTTTGTTCCTCTACTGAAAGTGGATTTCGACATTCAAAACATAGTACATGGTCACTTTCTTCTAATTCTGGAGTGATGGACACTCGTTTATCGAATACGAAGCAATCTCCATTCCAATGTGCTCCGCCACATTCTTTGAAGTAACCAAGAATTCCTCCTTTGATTTGGTATACATTTTCCCACCCTTGATTTTCCATCACCACACTCGCCTTTTCACATCGGATACCGCCTGTACAAAACATTACTACAGGTGTTGATTTGTCTTGTTCTAATTTCTGAGTAGATTCCGGAAATTCACGAAATGATTTGATGTCGAGATCAATGGCGTTTTCGAAAGTACCAACTCGTAATTCGTAGTCGTTACGCGTGTCTAACACCATCACTTCTTTTCCTTCGTCTAACCATTTCTTGAATTCTTGAGGTTCAATGTATTGTCCTGTACGTTCTGCGGGCCTAATTTCATCCATACCCAATGAGATAATCTCATTCTTTAGACGAACAAGCATTCGCTTGAATGGCTGGTATTCAGAGTAGGAGATATGTAGTGGAATACCTTGTAAACGCTCGTCTTTTTCTAAATATGTTACATACTGGTCTATTGATTTCTGTGTGCCAGCTAGAAAGAAATTGATTCCATTATGGCTGAGTAACACCGTTCCTTTTAGTCCAAGTTCTAGGCAGTGTTCTAGCAATGGTGCCCTTAATGCATCTCTATCAGGAAGATCGATGAATCGATATCCTGCGATATTGACATAAGTTTCCGTGTCGAGCATACTCGATGCAGATACACTCTCCGCTACCATCGCTTATCGGGTATAGCCGCTTCTTCTTCAATGGAACGGAAATCAGATACAACTGTCCATGCTTCAATTTGATTTTCTACCCATTGTGATTTCTCTGAATTCATGTGGTTAAATATGCCACATGAACAGACAAATTTCCATGATCTTCTTCGATTTCCTAACCTCACTCTTGTTACATTTACATTCCATCTCCCACATTTGCATCTCCATATGCATGGTTTTTTCTCTCTATCCATATTTGTTTCATATCTTATTCGCCGTTTTCGGGAGGCAAGTGTGATTGAGTAAGGCATTCTAATTCGATTTGTTCCGAGTGTGCCTTTCCACCAAGGACTAAGTTTTCTCATCAATCCATCTCCTTCTACCTCTTTGGAAGCAGAACTCGACTACCGTTTGATTCACCATATGGAGCGTATGAATGGAGAGAGGGAGTTCGAGAAAGATGCTGAATGTGATTTTTCATCCTGCGTCAAGTCTAACTCATTGGCTGTTACTGGCAGCCTATGATGGCAGCAATGCAACGCTTCCGTCTTTTTTCGATTTTGTTGTTAATTCCAAGTATGCTTTTGCCTGTATATCTAAACGGTCCACGATATCTATACCTATATGCGACTCAGTGGTCAATCGAATTAGCAACATTTGCATTGTTAATCGGATATTTACATGAACGATATCCTAAATGGAATTTAGAAAAGATTGCCAGTGCATCTCTTGGAGCCGCAATATATCTTGCATTGGGTACAATGGTAGGTTTTTGGGTTGCCTTTGCTAGAGTTTATTTTCCCTTAATAAGCACATATTGGATTGTTGCACTTACTTGGAGCCACATTATTCCACAAGTGATTTTGTTAATCAATTTACGATTTTCTAATATTCAAATAAGATTATGGCACGGTTTTCTTGGAGCGATTATTGCTACAATTTACTTGCTAATCGATTGGTATAGAGTGGTCATAAATGACTTGCCTACAACATACGAATTTTTGAGTTGGGAAGCAAGTGATTCTTTTATCAAATCCTCATTTTTCGTTTTGGGTTCGATACTCGTTTACATCCTTGTAATGAGGGTAAATTTACGGTTTCCAGCTAGGTAAGTTTTCATTTTCTTGTAATCGTAGAATACTCGTTCCGGGAATACACTTGACTTGTTTCCTTCTCGCAAACTCGCCAGGTTCAGCGTTAATGATTGCGATTATATCTCCTCTATTCACTCCATTTGATGTCTCAGGAACATTCATTTTGAATCCGATTACATTGATTACGCCCGTATGGTCAATCATTGTGATAGACCATCTATCTGAATATCGGCCATCTGGTAAAGTTCCCTTTTGGGATTCTACTGACCAAACTCTGCCTACAACGTTAACCCTCGGGTGTATCTCGATAATTTCGATATCTGTTGGAAGTGTTCCTTCTGATAGTTCAATACTTGCATATTGGTCAATTGAAATCTCTGTTTTACCTCTCCATAGACTTGGTAATCCTCCACGAACTCTGACTTTAACTCCCTTGCGAAGAGATCTAGTTACATTTTTTGGGGCTGTATTCCAAGCATTTTTTACAGTGACATTATCTAGACCCTGTCTAAGTTCGAATTCAAAAATCACGCCACCATCTTGTAATTTCGGCTCTCGTGGCATTGAGAAAATTTCTCCTTCTAGATCTACTCGTGTTACTATGTCATTGACGGGAGTTAAGAGTAATTCTCGACCTTTGATTTGAACGGTCTTGTTATCGGGAAGTAGTGCGTCATGGCCTCCATTCGGACATAATGCCACATATGGACACGTTTTGCAACGTTCAGTAACAACTTCTGATTTTCCTACGAGAATACCTCCTTCTTCAAAATAGTAAATTGGACTTGGATTTGGAGGGGCATCATCTTCAGATTTCACGTCTGTTAGAATTTTGTACATTTCTTCCATTTCTTTACTAATTTTGATCAATTCATTTTCATCAGGAGCGTCCACTATTTTTCTTCGCCCTGGTCCCAAATACCAGATTTCAAGCCCATCAACAATTATTTCTCTAGAATGCGTTTCCCACCATAGCCATGAATAAAGTCTCAATTGTTCAGAATACAATCTTGATCGGTCATTATTTCCCATAGATGCTTTAAGATCAATAATCCTAATTTTCCCATCCCATCGATATACTAAGTCATATTCTCCCTGAAACCATTGCTCTGGATGAATTGTTTGCATCGAGAAAGGGCGAGCATCTGGATCAACAAACCATGGCCTTGCTATAGCCCAAGATTCGCTCCAAGTTATCGAACCTGTACTAGCTTCAGGAGGCACATGTGTTCCCGAATTTGAGAATCCATCAGGAGCAGGAAATTCACCTCTATCTCCCCCCTTTCTCCAATTCTTTAGAGCATCATTGGTAAGATTCGAATGACAATTTGCCACTTCTTCCAAGTGAAGATCTATTCCGCGATGAGCCATTTCAATGATTTCATTACGATCTAAGTTTTCTGCCCCTCCAATTCTATGAGGGCTAATTAACCAGTTCATTAGTGCTTCATCAGTACACCTTTCCACGTGTGCGTCTATTCTTGAATGAGCCCATTTTGCTAACTCATCTAGGTCTTTAGGCTGGTTTTTTTCAGAAATTACATCGAGTGTTGGTCCTAACCAACCTTCTTCACTATCCACTAAATCTCCATGTTCGTTTAATGGCGAGACTAGAACCCTATCTGGTGAATCGACATGAATTAATGCTGGTGTTTCTCTCAAGACCCTTGATACACATGATTCAACTGCATTTCCCCTAACAATTGCAGAGGGCAACGGCTCTTTGATCTTGAGATGATATTGCATCCAGTATTGACGCGGACAACTGTCCCATGCTCCTATTTTTGATGCGGAAAGCCGATCCCAACCTTGGACCACAACGTCCTCGGGCGCTAGTATAGTAACCGGCATAGTATCGATTTTGGCTGGGGGGTATTGAACTCAACTATTATTTTCAATCAATTCTAGAATAGTTTGTTTGTTAATTTGAATTTGAGGAGTCCCTTCTCTCCATCCCAATTCTCCATGATGTACAATCAATTTATCTCCAATGTTGAGGGATTCAAAGGCCCTAGAACGATTCGAACCAAAAGCGGCAATTTCGATTACACCAGTTCCATCCCAAAGGTGAATTGAACGAATTGTCCAGGGGCGACCGTTATTGGATATACCCTGATTTTTACCCATGGACACAACTTGACCCGAAACACTCGCTCTTGTGGGAATTAATCCTAATCTCGTCCAATTTTCATTATCGTGATAATTTACCAATTTGGTTTTACTATCTAGGAAAAGATGAGGAGTTCCTCTGAAAATACCCGGATTGGCATTGATAATTCCTATTTCTCCAATCCAATTTTCAGGATTTACTACTCCCTCTTCAGTTTCTTCAATTGTAATCCTAGTGTTTCCAGCTTTGAGAGTAGCAACTCTGACTAATTCTCCGTATGAATTCTCCATATCGTGCCAAATATTATCTATAGAACCTCTTACTGAGAGCCTAGAAGGTAAATTATTTATGGTAATTACATTTTCTGGAATTTCGAATTCCATGGGTGGAAGGAATTGTCTTGTAGCCCTATTTTTCGGATCGGTTGAATATCCACAAACTTCGAGTCCCTTACAATGTGGACAATGTAACGGATGCCCTTCTGGCGTTCCATTATTAGATAACCAACTCCAATCTTGTTCTTGCACTTTTTCCATTTCGTCTCTTATTGCCATTAGACGCAACTTTTCTGAATCCATCTCCGATTCAGAAAGGATTGGAATTTCATGAATATGTCCGTCTAGCAGAAACCACCCTGCCAATGAGTCAACTTGTTGTTCATCGGGAGAACGAGTTTGATTCCACAGCCAATGGTAGAAATTGACTTGAACTTCTAAGTTAGGTTGTGGTTTTCCTTTACCCATGCCTGATTTAATGTCAACAATTGTAGCATTTTCTCTCCACCTGTGGACTAAATCCATTTCTCCTGATGCCCAACCTTCTGGGTGATGAATACGTTGTGCTGAAGAGATTCTTGGATCTTTCATCCATGGTCTAGAAATTTCCCATGCTTCCCACCATGAAATTTCCTCTCCATGCTCAAGAAATCCCAGTGAAGATTTTTCTCCTGGTGCGGATTTCCATCTGGGTGCAACTGTTTCAAACGGATCACCATTTTTTCTAAATTTTTCAAGATGTGGCCCACCTCCTGATTCAAGACATTTTGAAGCTTCAGAAATTTGCATTTCTAATGCTGCTCCGATTTGTTTTTGAATTGTCTCAATTTCAATATCTTCTGCGCTTTTACCTTTCATTTTCCAAGAGGTTTTTTCCCACTCAATCAAAAAATTACTGTATACGTTTTCCGCTAGTGCTGGAATTAGTGAAGATAACCATTTTTGTATTCCTTCTAAAGAATCTATTTTTTCTGTTTCAACTTCATCATGGTTTTGATTTTCTTGGTATTTCAAGAATGAAGCAACACCATGTGGCAATGATCCATCATTTGGGGGGCTTTCCATTAGTAAACCAACTACTGCATCTTCAAGCAAAATGCCAAGAATCATGCTTGGTCTAACTGCTCCTCTCAAGCCTATTTTTCTTTTCACCATCCATGATCTTGGACATCTTTGCCAATTCACTAATGAACTTCCACTAAGCCTATTTCTTTTTCTTCTTCCAGCACCGCCAAATGGAGGGTTATTTACTGGCATCTTTTCACCTCTATGATGAATAAAAATATTCTCCAGATGACTTTTGTTCTCGATCTTTCCTACTATCTGGTTTGTTGATTCTAGGTCTCTTAGAATCTTGGTCTCTTCTGAATGTAATTCCTACATTCTTCAGGAATCGATTCATCCCATTTCTTAGATGGAGTGGGCCGATTGCCTTTCCATTTACTCCACCTTCTCCTTCAAAGACTAGAAGTGAATCACTAACAATGTCGATGAAGTAAATATCATGATCTATTACCATTGCAGCTTTTTCTTTCGATACCATTGTTCTTCGAATAGCCTTTGCTGCTTCCATTCTAGCATTTGCATCTAAATGGGCAGATGGTTCATCTAGGAGGTAAATATCTGCATCTTTTCCCAAACAGAGAACAATCCATACGGCTTGTAATTCCCCGCCCGATAATTTTCTTGCTTGAAGTTCAAGGAGTTGATGTACATTTAATGGCCTTACAACCTTTGTTTGAAATTCTCCTGAGTGCCATGCTCTTCCTAATTCAGTATCTAACCATTCGCGTACTGTTCCATCGAAATTTGCTTTAACGTGTTGTGGTTTG
Organism: Methanobacteriota archaeon; assembly: GCA_002708695.1. Taxonomy (GTDB): domain Archaea; phylum Thermoplasmatota; class Poseidoniia; order Poseidoniales; family Thalassarchaeaceae; genus MGIIb-N2. Next base: position 50,538 of record PAOZ01000044.1, read on the forward strand.
TATGAAACTTTAGCATCCATTGTAGTCCATCCACTGTCTGCTTCAATTTCTCCAGCCAACATTTTCACCATGGTTGTTTTACCAGTTGCATTTGGTCCAACAACTCCAACAACTTCTGCAGAATGAACGGTACCATCTTCGGTATTTAGAGTGAATTCTCCTAGATTTTTCACTAAGTCTCCCCATTTAAGAATAGGATCTCCAATTTCTTCTGAACGAATTCTACCTGTATGGAAGTTAATTGGTTTGTCTCTAATTCTCATATTTTGTTCAACAAGGTGCCCATCTAAGTAGGCGTTTATTGCAACCCTAGTTGCTCTTGAGGGAGTAAATATTCCATAACCTGCTCTTTCCCCATATACAATGTGGACTTGGTCGCACAGAACGTCTAGAATTGCTAGATCGTGTTCAACAACAAGCACCCTTCGACCCATTTCTGCTAAGGATTGAATGATTTTAGTCACTCTCATTCTTTCATGAATATCAAGGTAAGAAGTTGCTTCATCAAAGAAATACACATCCGCTTCTTTGAGTAAAGTTGCACATATCGCCACACGTTGTAGTTCTCCACCTGATAAATCACCAAGTTTACGATCCATAAGGTGAGTAATTCCCATTTCATTGGCCCATTTTTCTACTTCGTTGCGTTCATCTACTCTTTCCAAAAGTTCGCTAACAATTCCATCGAAAATCTTTGGTAGTTTGTCAACATACTGTGGTTTTACTGCAACTTTAACTCCTGATTCGGCTACTTTTTCTAGATAATCTCTTAGTTCTCCTTTGGGATAATTTTCGATAATTTCATCCCATTCCTTTTCCTCTCTCCAATCTCCAAGATTTGGTTTGAGAGCTCCTGAAAGAATCTGGACAGCGGTTGATTTTCCCATTCCATTTTGTCCAAGAATTCCAATAACTGCTTCTTCTCTAGGGGTAGGTAATCGAAAAACTCTGAAACCATTCTCTCCAAAACAATGAGTTAAATCCGTATCGAGTTCTTGGGGGATATTGATCAAAATTACAGCATCTCCAGGGCAATGTTTTGCTCTGTTAAGGCAGACTGGACAAGCCGTCTCTAGAATCTTACATTTTTTGTCTACCACTTGAATACATTCGCTACCACACATTCCTGCATATTTTTGTAAATAAGCGAAAGCAGGCATGTTTGGAGCACACCTGTCTTCAAGTAAAACTGCAACCCGCATTTTTTCATCTCCTATGTCTTCACTATTGGTAATTACCTGCCAAATCAGGGCTCAGAGGTTCAAAAGAATGTTAAGAATCTATGGCGGATGTATAGACTCAAAGCGAGTGTGATTTTCTCTGCTTTATTTAATCGGATTCGTTCAGAGAAAACATCACCTTCAACTCGATTTATCTTTTTTAGAATAGAACGATATAGCCCCATCATAATCGCTGGACTATACCTCATTTTTGGTTTTAGCATTGGAAGTAATCCCAATGCTCTGTCCCTATATACCTCAATTCTTTCAATAAATTCTTTGACAAATGGATTCCATCCAGGATGGTCTTTTAGTTTTCCTTCAAGAACATCTTCAGGTTTAATTCCATGTCTCGCTAAGTCATCTATCGGAAGATATATTCTTCCACGATCAGCATCTTCTTGTACATCTCTCAATATGTTTACCAATTGCATGAAAACTCCCCAAGCTTCTGCATGCTCGCGTGCGGCTGCATCTTCATATCCATATATCTCAATACAAACTAGACCAACTGTAGATGCAACCCTGTAACAGTATTTGTATAAATCTTCAAAAGTTTCGTATCTATCTCTGAAGAAATCGTCTTCCATTCCAGTGATTAAATCGTCCATATGTATCTTTGGAATTCCGAATCTTTGAACTGTATCTTTTAGTGCTAAGAATATAGGATCTGTGGAGGCAAGATCATTATACGCAGTTGACAATTTCTTCCTAAAGAAGTATAGTTGAGCCATCTTATCCATGAAACTATGTCTATCTACCACAGGGACTCGTTGAATCATCTCTTCTAGTCTGGCGATGTATTCTTTTGCTTCTGGATCTTCAGCTCCATCAGAGCCAGGAAATAAGTCTCTGTAATCTCCATCAGCAATATCATCCGCTCTTCTGCAAAATGCATAATATGCGCACATTGCTCTTCGCTGTTCGTCAGGGAGATATTTGAAGGAATGGTAAAAGTTTGCTGCTTCTCGAATTGTGAGCGCTTCACAGTAGTCATAGGAAGTGTTGACAATAAATGGAGGAATTTCCTTTTCGGACCAGACTGGGGCATCTATACTATCAAATGGATTGGATAGCACTTCTCCAGATTTTGTAACTCCCATAAATTTGGCAGATGCACGTAGAGCATCAAATGCAGTAACACTTACTGCACGGACTGCTTCAGAGGTAAGTTCAACTGCTGATCTTAATGAGCGTATGCCTTGCTCATCTCGATTTTCATTTTCTAGAGGGGCTTCAATAGTGGTCTTTGATGCCACCTGACGTACCGTCTCGCCCATCTGAATCGAGTTGAACAGACTGCTGTCCTATATCAAAGGGTGCGATTGTCGCTTAGTTTCTTTTGATTCGGCTAACATTCTATTTTTTCCGATTTTTTTTCAGTAGACGGCGTGTTCCACCAGGGGTAATTGAACCAATAATTGCAGAAGTCATTAATCTCTTGACAGTTTTTCTTGGAACTTTAACTGGTTCATTTGAATCAAGAACATTGTTCGTGCGAAGTAGATTTACAGTTTGTTGACCAATTAGGATTGGTAATAGACATGCAATTTTTAGTCTTATTTGTCGTTTTGGCAACATCAGAATGTATTGTTCAGCGGCATCGATATGTCCTTGCGTAATATCAAGTAGAGATTGATATACGGGTGAAAATTTTTCATAATTAGATGCATCAAGTAATTGGCTAGGCTCTAGATTCACATCTTCTAATAGTGGTTTGGGGATGTAGCATCGTCCGAATGATAGATCCTCTGGGATGTCTCTCAGGATATTTATCATCTGTAGGGCTTTTCCAAATCTAATGCCATGTTCAAACATTATTTCACTGGTGGGTCCATCAACAGATACAATATGGGCTAAAGTCATGGTGGTCCAAAATTCCCCAACACAACCAGCAACACGATATGCATAATCATCCAATTCTTTTTCATTTTCTAAGGAAGAAATTTTATCAGAATCATTTGCTGGGCCAAATCTTTGGAGATCTAGAGTTTGTCCACTGATTATTATTTTAAGACAGCGACGCATATGTATTCTATCATTTTCGGAAATTGAATTGAATGCATTAAGTGGTATGTCGACATTCTCGAGGAGTTCTTTTTCAGAGGGGTTTGTTTGTAAAGAAGAAAGGTGCGACAAATCGCCCATTTCTTCGCCATCGTGACTGGTTACTCTGTCCCAAGCCTCCAATGCACTAAGAAGTAAATCCACTTCTCCAGTTTTTGAATCTGCAATTGTGTCTGCTACTCTAGCTAGCAGATATAGAAGGCCAACTTGTTTTCGAATAGACTTGGGTAGAACTTTTAGGGTAAGGAAGAACGACCGTGAAGTCTGTTCTAACAGAGTATCAGCAGATGAGTCAATCAGCATGGCCTCACTCTCACTTAATCAGGAGTGGCATTTGTTATTGACACTGTAGGGTCATTTGACTAATAAATTCACATCATTTGGGGCGAATTAATGAAGAAGCCTCTACTCGACGGGTTGAGCGGTTGCTATGCAGTGCGGAACTTGTGGCGAGGAGATTCCTAGCGATTCCCTATTTTGTCCAGAGTGTGGGGCTCGTCAGAACGCTAGCGGCGGAGACATGCAAACTCCTCCTGCCCCTGTTCCTGAACCAGTTAGTGAAACCCCAATGGACCCATCCGCATTTCAACAAACTGTCAATGCTCAAGGAATGATGGGTCAAGGACAAATTCAGCCCAACCAAATAGATCCTCAAAGGGGTGCCCAGAATTTCCTATCGTCTCTTGCAGCAGATATGACTGGCCAACCATCTCCTTCTCCTCAACCTGACCCTTCACGTTCAGCACAGGATTTGGTTGTAGATGCTATGGCTGAAGCAGATAGGGAGAAAAAGGCGAATGCTCGTTCTGCTTGGCTTTCGATGAATCAACAAAGCGCTTCTGATTTACTTAATGCCGTTGGTGCTGTTCAAGGCGCTCCTAACATTGATCGTTCTTCTACTTCATTAGATGAAGTAGAGCCATTCAATCCACCTCCACAAAATCGTGTATCTTCTTCTACAAATTTACCCTCAGACACACTAGTAAGGAGGATGGTAGAGGTAGCTGTTCGTCGAGTTGGTAGGAAGAGAGGAGTAGGTGTTGAAACTCCTCAAGTAAAGGCAGAAGGGTCTGTTATTAGAGTAAATGTAACCTACATTGATGATGGCCGTGTTTTGGATAATCCTCCAGAACTTCATGGGGCGTTTGAACATGCAATTGATACTGAAATCCGTCTAAAGGGGTACGATGTAGATTTACTACTTGCGTTATTCCGTAGTAAGGATGGTGAAATTTCCTTTTCTTGGGGAGAGGAGCCAGATACTGCTGCTGTTGAAGATGATGAAGAAATATTCGAATGCGGAGCTTGTGGAGGATTAGTTCGCGATAGTGACCCCTCTTGTCCAACTTGCGGTGCTGAATTCCTTGATGAAGATGAAGAAGAGCCTGAGCCAGAACCATCTCCTAGAGGGGGCCCATCCGGAGGCCCTAGGGGTCCTAGCCGAGGCGGCCCACCTGGGGGCCCCAAGGGTCCCAGCCGAGGAGGTCCATCTGGAGGAGGCCCTAGAGGTCCTAGCCGAGGAGGTCCATCTGGAGGAGGCCCCAAGGGTCCTAGCCGAGGAGGTCCACCTGGAGGCCCTAAGGGTCCTAGTCGAGGCGGTCCACCTGGAGGCCCTAAGGGTCCTAGTCGAGGCGGTCCACCTGGGGGCCCTAAGGGTCCTAGTCGAGGCGGTCCACCTGGGGGCCCTAAGGGTCCTAGTAGA
>PAOZ01000045.1 GCA_002708695.1 Methanobacteriota archaeon
CCACCACCTACATTTGGTAGAACCTCAAATCGATGTATCTCTACCACAACTGCCCATCCTCAAGGTGTTGCCTTAGCGGGACGTCCTTCAACGATGCGGCTAGAGAGTTTCTGTTAGAAGCCCATACCGCCCATTCCACCCATGCCGCCCATGCCGCCCATGTCTGGCATTTCTGGTCCGGAATCTGGCTTTGGTTCATCGGCAACCAAAGTCTCGGTTGTTAATACAAGTCCAGCGATTGATCCTGCTGATTGGAGTGCGTTTCTTGTGACCTTGACTGGATCAATTACCCCTGCTTCAAGCATATCCACATATTCATTTGTTCTTGCATTATATCCAAAGGATGCTGAATCATTAGAAAGAATTGTATTTACTACTACACTTCCTTCTTGGCCGGCATTTTCACTAATTTGACGAAGTGGTGCAGAAAGTGCATCATAGACTGCCCCTACACCAATAGCTCGATCTCCTGAACTCGATGATTTCAATTCATCCAAAACACCCCGAGCACGAAGTAATGCCACTCCTCCCCCTACTACAACACCTTCAGCCATAGCAGCACGAGTAGCATTTAGAGCGTCGTCAACTCTCGCTTTCTTCTCCTTCATCTCAGTCTCTGTAGCGGCTCCAATACGAAGAACTGCAACTCCACCAGTCATCTTACCAATTCTCTTCTGCATCTTCTCGCTATCCCATTTCGATGTTGCAGTCTTTTCTTGACTTCTAAGGAGATTTACACGATCTTCTATTGCAGACGATTCGCCTTCTCCACCAACAAAAGTGGTCTTGTTTTTCCCAAGAATTACTTTTTCTGCTCCACCGAGTGACATGGGTCCTTGTGCTTTCACATCAGCACTTCGATCCTTCGCAAGAACTTGTGCTCCAGTAAGAATTGCAATATCTTCCAATATCTCTCCTTGTTCGTCTCCAAATCCAGGTGCTTTGATTGCTGCAGCTTTGACTATTTTACTTGCTACATTGAGAACCAATGTTGCTAATGCCTCTCCTTCAATATCTTTAGCGATAATCAATAGTGGACGTTTTTGTTGCATACTTGCTTCAAGACTTGGTAACAAATCTTGAGCACTATTGATTGTTTGATCTGTAATTAAAATCATTGGATTCTCTAATACTGCTTCTTTTCGTTCTCTATCTGTAATGAAATATGGAGAAATGTAACCTTTGCCTACTTCCATTCCTTCAACAACTTTGAGATCTGTTTCTGCTGATTTTGCTTCTTCTACAGTAATAACTCCATCTTGACCGACTGCTTCTACTGCATGAGCAATTAACTCTCCAATATCTGAGTCGTTATTTGCAGCAATAGTTGCTACTTGGTGAATCGTACTTGATTCTTCTACTGGTACTGCCATATCCTTGAGACATTCGACAACAGCCAGTATTGCTTCATCAAAACCAGCCTTCAATTCAACAGGGCTTGCTCCAGCAGTAACATTTCGTAATCCTGTATGACATAACGCCTGAGCTAAAATAGATGCTGTAGATGTGCCGTCACCAGCATTATCTTGTGTCTTACTTGCAACTTCTTGAACTAATTTAGCACCCATATTTGCAAATGGGTCGGAAAGTTCGATATCTTTAGCAATCGTTACTCCATCGTTAATTATCGTGGGGCTGCCCCATGATTTTTCTAAAACCACAGTTCTAGCAGCAGGGCCAAGAGTGACCTTTACTGCATTTGCAACCGCATCAATCCCTTCGAGTAATTTTCTTCTTGCATCTTCACCATACAACATTTGTTTAGCCATTTTTTCACATCCTATGAATCGTTAACCTTAGCCTGAATATCTTCAGATTTCATGAGTAAGTATTCTAATCCAAGCCATTCAATCTTAGTTCCACTATATTGGCGATAAATGACACGATCGCCGACAGAAACACCACTTTGTTCTGATCCTATCGCTATCACCAAACCAACCGTCATCTTTTCTCTTGCTTCTTCTGGTAGAAGTAATCCTGACTGAGTTTTCTCAGGGGCGGCTTCCATTTGTACGAGTACCATGTCTCCTAGTGGCTCAATTCCTATGCTCATTTTATCACCTTGGTCTATACAACCTGAGGTTGTCTAGTCGGGTCCCTTTCTTAAACCTAACATTAATTCTAAGTGTTGGCCAGTAAATGATTCTGGATTCTGTGAAATCATTTCAGGGGTTCCTTCAGCAACAATATTTCCTCCTCCATCTCCCCCATCGGGACCCAGATCAATAACCCAATCTGCTGATTTCACAACATCTAAATTATGTTCTATAACAACTACTGTGTGTCCGTTATCTCTGAGTCGAGTCAACACTTGTATGAGTTGGTGAACATCAGACATTGAGAGGCCTGTTGTTGGTTCATCTAGAATGTAGAAGGTGTGTTTTCTAGGAGGGCGATGTAATTCTGTAGCTAATTTAACCCGTTGTGCTTCACCACCTGAAAGGGTTGTTGCTGGTTGCCCTAAACGGATATAGCCCAAGCCAACATCAACTAATGTCTGTAAAATTCTATGGATTTTTCTTTGGTTTTGAAAAAATATTGATGCATCTTCAATTGTCATTTCAAGGATATCGTGAATACTGTGGCCCTTCCAAAGTACTTCTTGGGTTTCCCGAGTGTATCGTGTGCCTTTACAAATTTCACATTCTATCCATACATCAGGTAAAAAATTCATTTCAAGTTTTATTGAGCCTCCTCCTTTACACGCTTCACATCGACCCCCTCTAACGTTGAATGAAAATGTACCAGGGGTGTAACCTCTTTCTTTAGAAAGGGGTACTTGAGAAAATAATGCACGAATATGGTCGAATGCTCCAGTATATGTCGCTGCATTAGAACGTGGGGTTCGACCAATTGGGCTTTGATCAATAACTATTGTTTTGTCAATTGATTCTATTCCTTCTATTGAATCATGGCGGCCAGGGGTTGCATCTGAATTTTGTAATTTCCTCAATAATGATGGAGCCAATATTCCAGTAACTAGTGATGATTTGCCGGATCCTGATACACCAGTAATTGCTATGAAACATTTCAAAGGAAATCTTACATCGATATGTTGTAAATTATTGTGGGATGCAGATTTAATTGTTAACCAATCATCACTGGGGTTTGTTCGCTCGGTAGGGATTGGGATCTGCAATTTTCCAGAAAGATATTGTCCAGTTAGACTTTCATTGTTGGAAAGTAATTTTTTTAAGGTGCCATTAGAAACGATTTTTCCTCCTTGTCTTCCCGCTCCTGGTCCTAAATCAACGATCCAATCGGCTTGTCTTAATGTTTCTTCATCGTGTTCTACAACGAGTAATGTGTTTCCAATATCTGTTAATTCCCTTAATGTTGAAAGTAATCTAGAATTATCTCTAGGATGGAGGCCAATACTTGGTTCATCGAGAACATACATGACTCCTGTCAATCTTGTACCGATTTGACTTGCCAAACGAATTCTTTGACTTTCTCCTCCTGAAAGTGTGCTTGCCCTTCTGTCTAATGTGAGATAATCCAAACCAACCAATGCCAAAAAACGTAATCTATTTTCTATTTCTTTGATTACTTCTCTACCGATGTGTAAATCTCTCTCCGTTAGTGTGTTCGCTGAATTTAATACGGGGCCAGATGGAAAATCTCGTTCTAATTCTGACCAAACCGAATCAATATTTTCTGAACGCCATCGTTGAACTGTAGCTAATGATTCCAAAACAGAACATGATGATAAAGCAGGTAAGGTAATATTACCAACAGTTACTATTGATGTTGCGCGGTTTAATTTTCGTCCTTCACAATCAGTACATGGTTCATCAGTCATGTATGAGGCTAACTTTGATCTGGTTCGTTCTGATGATGTGTCTGTTAATTGTCGTTGAAGACGTGGAAGTACGCCTTCCCAAGGTTTTCTACTTTGATATATTGAGCCGCGTTCAGATTCAAACCGAAAATGAATTTCAGTAGACCCAGTGCCATTTAACAAAATATCTTGTGCATCATCGTCAAGATCTTTGAAAGGAGTTGATGGGTCAATTCCATAGTGAAGGCAAACTTGCTCCATATGCCTTCTATACCAATTTGAATGCATAGAAAGTCGGAATGGATTGACAAAATTTTGTTCAACAGAAAGTGTAGAATCAATTAACAGTTCAATGCTAAAACTGCGTTGAACCCCCAACCCCTGACAAGTTGGACAGGCCCCTAATGGGTTGTTAAACGAAAAAATACGTGGAGACATTTCAGGTAAGAATGACCCGTGTGTTGGGCAAGCAAATTCTTCAGAATATGGAATGATTGATCCTGCTTCTGTTTTTCGAGATTTTGTACTTTCGATTTCTACTTCATTGGTAGGTTCTTCCAATGATTCAATGGCAATAGCGCCGCCACCTAACCGTAAACCGGATTCGACTGCTTCAGTCAATCTTTGGCGATTTGTTTTTGATAGTCTCATTCGATCAATACGAACATCAATATTGTGACGTAGATTTTTTTCTAAGGAAGGGGGTTTTTCAAATTCAGCCTCACGTCCATTGATTTTGCCATTAGTATATCCTTGTTCAACTAATACTCGGAATAAATCTGCATGGGTTCCTTTTCTATCTCTGATCACAGGGGTCCAAACAGTAATTGCATGGCCTTCAAAATTCCACATTACATCATCAACAATCTCTTGAACTGTTCTTCTAGCTACTTCAATTCCACATTCTGGGCAGTGTGGTTTCCCAATACGTGCCCAAAGAAGACGTAAATAATCCATGATTTCTGTAACTGTTGCCACAGTTGATCTGGGGTTGTGTGAACCTTGTTTTTGATCAATACTGATTGCAGGGGATAGTCCGTCAATACTATCACAATCTGGTTTTTTCATTTGGCCCAAGAATTGTCGAGCATATGAGCTTAGGCTCTCAACATACCGTCTCTGCCCTTCAGCATACAATGTATCAAACGCAAGACTAGATTTTCCTGAACCTGATACTCCTGATACAACTACAAAACAATCGCGAGGAATGTCGACATCGACGTCTTTCAGGTTATGGGTGCGTGCACCTTTTACCCTAATCCAATCACGATGATTGGTTCGTCGTTCAACTGTCATGTAGAGTTAAACAATCATTGGTCGTTATTCAAGTGATGTATCGATTCTTAGAAATTGAATGATTAAATTACTCTTCAATTGAACAAGTATTCACTCCTAAAATAGGATAAAATGGGCAATGGCCAGTTATTGATGTCAAAGTTAAGAAAATAGCAAGTCCAAGAGTAAAAAACTGCACCATTGCCTCCGCAGAATCAAATATGCCTGAAATTTCTACGAAAGCAACGGAAACGCCTCCCGTTCCTCTCACTATTCTATCCATCCGACCTACGTTTGACACAACTAGAAATTATTTGATTAGAATATAGTATGTCGTTCGTAATCAATACCTAAGTTAATGCATCGTCGATAGGGAAGATTTGAGAAGGAGAGCAAAAGGGGATAGATGATGGCAGAAGATGTATGGGGCTTAAGATGGGGTTCTGTCACTGACAGATTTTCGAGACGATATATGCAGACTGCTGCTGAAAAACAAACTCTGATTTGTTTTGCAGCAGACTTGCAGACTGTTGACGCAGTACGAGAAACCGTGGCATCGATTGGTCCCTACATTGCTTGCTTGAAACTCCATGTAGACATAGTAGAGGATTGGACACCAGAAAAGTGGATGGATGTCTGTAAATTAGCTAGAGAATTAGATGTGTTGATTTGGGAAGATCGTAAATTTGCAGACATTGGTCGTGTTAGTCGACAGCAAATGGGGGGTGTTGTAGATATTCGTTCGTGGGCAGATGTTGTTACTGCACATTTGATTTCAGGACCAGATATTGTGAATGGTTTACTTGATGGATGGAAAGATGTTGGACGAGAAGGTGGTGTGCTTCTCTTGGCTCAAATGTCTAGTAGAGGGAATCTTTTGATTCCAAATTATACAAAATCAGTTGTTGACCAAGGTAAAGAAATGGATGGTGTCATAGGATTCATTGGAAATGGTTCGAATCCTGATGATATCAAAGAGTTAAGAAAAATGGTTGGTGAAGGGAAAATGATTTGGACGCCAGGGATCAACCTGAATACTGGTGAAGGAGTTGCAGGTCAACAATATGGTCATCCAAGAGATGCTGTATTAGCGGGAGCGGATTGTTTGATTGTTGGTTCTGGAATTCACAAAAGTAGTAATCCCATTAATGCAGCAAAAGAATATGCACGTATTTCTTGGAAAGCATTGCTTGAAAGATAGGTAGAATATGGATTCAACACAATTGATTGGGTGGATTTTCGCAATTGTGTTTATTGGTTTTTTTTTCCTTAGTTTACTATGGTTACGTGGACGTATGATAAGATTAGATCGTATGTTAGAAGAAGGAGACATTGAATTGCTTGACAAAGCGGGAATTAAAACTGAAATTTTGAATCATGCTCCTGTTGGAAGTCAAATACTCCCTTATACTCCATATGTCGCTATGACTGAGATAGAAAATGAAAGTCAAAATTAGTGTGTTTTACTTAAAATCACTAAGTGTATTTCACAACACCGGCTTTTTCAAAAAACACGTTTTTATGATGAAAATAGCACATTTCATTACCAATCTTTATGCCCTGTATTCCAAAATAGGGTTAGATAAGAGGAGACTCTATTATGGAAATTGAAGCATTAGACAAGTATTTCGGCTACACAGAAAAGGGTAGTTCGTTTGAGACTGAAATTAGAGCAGGGGTAGCTACATTCCTGACGATGGCATATATTTTAGTGGTTAATCCAGCCATGCTTTCGCTGGCAGGAATTCCGTTTGATGATGCGTTATTTGCAACAGCAATTGCGGCATTCATCGGATGTATGGTCATGGGATTGTGGGCAAACTTGCCCTTTGCTCTAGCACCTGGAATGGGTTTGAACGCATTTTTCGTCTTTGGTGTAGTATTCACCATGGGCGCATCATGGCAACTAGCACTCGCTGCTGTGTTTGTTGAGGGAATCATATTCCTCATCATTTCATTGCCACAAGTGGGTTGGAGAAGTGCGTTGATGGATTCGATTCCTAAGGATTTGAAAATTGCAACTGGAGCAGGTATTGGTATGTTCCTTGCAATCATTGGACTTCGTGAAATGGGTTGGGTAATCGATCATCCAGCAACTTTGGTTTCACTTGGACCAACTGGCGCATTTAGTTATGACCACGGTGGCCTAATTGCTATGGTTGCTCTGTTAGCAATTGCAGTAATGATGGCGCGTGGAATTAAAGGTGCGATTATTTACGGTGTACTAGGTGCTTCAGTATTCGGATGGATTGTCGGTGCATACGATCCATGGCTTGACAACAATGCAGGACTAGGTACTGATGGTTGGGTTTGTATCCCTGATGGAAATGGAGGATATGTAGATCCTAGTTGTGTATATGCAGCTGCTCCTGATGTGGCTGATATTTTCGGATTTGTTGGATTGCCTACTGAAAGTTTGGGGGCTGCTTTTGGCGCCTTTTCAACTATCGGAGACAATTTTGGTGACTTCATACTGATTATGGTTGCATTCCTCTTTGTTGATATCTTTGACACCACTGGTACTCTCTACTCAGTTGGCCGCCAAGGTGGATATGTGGACGAAGATGATTCGCTAGAAAACGCAGATGAAGCTTTCATGGCTGATGCTGCAGCAACAATTGTTGGTGCAGCCGTTGGAACAAGTACAACCACTACCTACATTGAATCCGCTGCTGGAGTAGAAGAAGGTGGAAAGACAGGGCTTACTGCAGTCACTGTTGGTGTATTGATGCTATCTGGATTATTCTTAGCAGGATTGTTCAAGGCAATCCCACAATATGCTGCCGCGTGTGCATTGGTTGCAATTGGTGCAATGATGATGAGGCAAGCTGCTGACATCGATTGGGCAGACAAAGAGATGGCGCTACCTGCTTTCTTGACTATTGTAATGATGCCTTTCACTTACTCGATTGCTATCGGTATTGCTTGGGGTGTTGTCGCTTATGTGGCCATCAAGATGGGTATGCAGAAGTTCAATGAAGTTAGCCCAATCATGTATGGATTGGCTGCTTTCTTGATTATGTACTACATGGGCCCTGGAGATGGAAGTACCTTCCAATGGATTGCTGGACAATTCTAAGTCGATGATAAAGATTTGATTTGGCCATAGGTGGAGCGATTAGCATGGATGATGAATTCATCCAACAATTGCAAGATAGTGTTCGGACTGTGCCTGATTTTCCTATTGAGGGGATTATGTTTCGAGATATTACACCAGTATTAGCTAATGGGAAATTGTTGGCAAATGTTGTAGATCGAATGGTTCAAGATATAGGGAAATTGGGTTGGTCACCAACACATATTGTCGGACCTGAAAGTCGGGGATTCATATTTGGATCAATGGTAGCATTGCAAATGGGGATTGGATTCATTCCGGTAAGAAAACCTGGTAAACTTCCTCATGAAATTGAGAGTGTGAAATATAGTCTTGAATATGGTGAGAATATATTAGAAATCCACAAAGATGCATTAAATGAGGAGGATCGTGTTGTGATTGTTGATGATTTACTTGCAACAGGTGGAACTGTTGCTGCTTCAGTCCAACTTTGTCAATCGATTGGTTCCACTGTATTAGGAGGGGTTTTTTTGATAGAATTAGATGGATTAAATGGAAAAGAAAATTCAGGGATTCAAACGCATGCTTTGTTGAATTTTCCATCTTAATTTGTATATCTTGAATTAAATAACCTCATGTTGATTATTGATTATGGTAAACGAATATGAATGCCCAGACTGTGAATGTGAGAAATCATTTGGTTCAGAAGATAGTTTAGAACAACATATGAGAGATACAGGACATGATGAACCAATACAAATCGAACACAATATCAAAATCACACACGTTCAAAGAAAAGAAATACACCACATCCCTCCAAGAAGAAATGGAAAAAGAGTTGTATCAAAGGCAGGTGAATGTTTAAACGATCCAGAAGGGTGTTCACTTGAAGATGTCAAATCAATGGCTGCATCTATTCTTAGTGTATCTCAAGGACATGATGACCCAGTATTCGAATGTGGGGGTGTATTTGTTGAAGAGTATATTGACGAAGATTATGATGATGAGGATGAGGATTGGGAAGATTATGAAGTATTATACTGCTCCTGTGGTAACTTAGCCGCAATGGATTGTGAAAATGATTCGTGTGGTAATTGTTGTTTTGGGTGTTCCAGACATCAGTGATTTTAACCATGAATAATTCTTCTAAATTCAGTTAATCGATCTTGAAATTCTACTTCATCAAGACTTACTAAAGATGTCGTTCCAAAGGATTCCAATGTAAATGACGCAGTTACTGTAGCTACTTCTAATGCAACTCGTAATTCACCCAGTTCAATTGGACCGGTTCCTTTCGATAGATTGCTGGCAATAGAGCCAGCGAATGTGTCACCACAGCCTGTCGGATCAATTACTTCAGAAACAGGATAAGCGGGGAGGGAAATAATTCCATCTGGGAGGAGTGCGAGGACTCCGTGTTCTCCTCTTTTGACAATCAAATATGTTGATTGAATCATCGAATGAATGTGATGTGCTGCACGGACAAGGTTGTCATCATTAGCCAACATTCGGACTTCCCCGTCATTAATTATCACCAAATCGACTTTGTTCATTACAGTGATTAAGTCGTCTTTAGCAATCTGTATCCATAAATTCATTGAATCTAACATTGAAAGACGGGAGGGAGGTGATTGTTCCAATACATTTTTTTGAATTAATGGATGTAAGTTTGCACAGAATGTGATAGTTGGGGATTTCCAATTTTCAGGTACTTTGGGTTCAAAATGTTCGAAAACATTCAGGTGTGTTTCATGGGTTTCTGCTTCTGCCATTGAACCCTGATACGAACCAGTCCAACGAAATGTTTTCCCATTTACAGTTTCAAGGCCACTCAAATCTAAGTCTGCATCTAGGAGAAGTTGTCGATCTTGGTCTGAAAAATCATCACCAACAACTCCAACAATCCCAACAGAGTTTATTCCCAATCTTCGACGATGAAAGGCGGCTGCTAATCCCCCATATGTTGCTGAACCACCTAATTCATTTTCAACAGAGCCGGCTGGTGAACTAACACTATCATATGCTAAACTACCAACAATCAAAACACTTTCATCCAAAGTTTTCAACCGCCTGAAGAAGTATATCTTGATAGCAATAGGCTGCTGTTCCAATACCACCAACTAAAGCAATTAGAATGATTATTTTGAGCCAACGTCGCTTCTTTTTTGGTTTTACTTCAACTGGATTGATTGGCATTAGAGGTTCAGGAGGAGGGGGTAAATCTTCAGGAATAGGTAGAGGTGGTAATGATTCAACAGATACTACTTCATCGCCATCAATTGAACGTACGTCAGGATAAAGTTCGTCGAGATCTGAAACACCTGGGGCGGATGGAATATCCCCCATTATTTGTGGCCAGGCTTCATCTAAATCAGACATTGTAAAAGGCATCTCTAAAATTGCAACAGCGCCTGCACTAAATGCAACATCTTCTGCTGTTTTCCTTCTAATTCTAGAACAAACATAGACTAGGCGTGCATTCTCATCTGCTTCTCGGATTTCTAAACCAACTAAATGACCGTTTAATGGGCCTGCAACGTCTAGTGATAAGAAAACTACTGGTGGAGATGTTTTACTCATTTTTACATAAGCATCTACAGCACGGTCCCCATTGGGTTCATTCTCTATTTCGTGTCCTCTCCTACGGAGTAAATCATTGATGCGACGGTGTGCGTTTCTCTCGTTAATTACAACGAGAGTGGTTGGGGTGTCGTCATCCGTCATGATGTGGAGGGGCCGGTTCATCCACATGAAGGACGCGGTTCATTCCTCTTCTACACTATTATCGGAATGAATGGTTTCTGATGGGGCAGAGGATGGGTCTGTGTATGTTTTCTTTAATTCCTCTTGTCTAGCCATTTCTGCTTCAATTAATTTTTGTTGTTCTGGTGCTTTGACAAATATCATTCTAAGTTCGGAAAGTGTTCCTTTTAGTAAAGTGTCTTCCATTGATGAGAGATTCCCAATCGTCTTAGATTGTATTGCTTCTATTGCATCAATGGCTGCCTTCGCTTCGCCTAGATTGAAATGAATCATTCCTTCGTGGTCAGGAATTGCCCCCAGATTCATCAGTGCAGAACGTTGTAACATCTGAATTACTGCAAACAATCGTTCTGAGCGTTCATCTGAAAACATATCTGATGGGTCATTCATTGAAACATCTCCTCAAGTAACCAATCTGGATCAAAGGGGTGGAGATCCACATAATCTTGTCCGACTCCAACCATTACAATTGGCCTACCAGTAACATGGGCGATGGAGAGTGCTGCTCCTCCTTTCGCTGTATCTAATTTACAAAGGAAAAAGCCATCGAAATCCAACATTTCTTGGAAAACTGTTGCTTGTTCAATGGCATCATTTCCAGCCAAAGCATCAGCTACAAAGAGGACAAGATGAGGTTGGGCAATACGGTGGACTTTGCGTAATTCTTCCATCAAATTTCGTTTATTTTGCATTCTACCTGCTGTATCTACAATTACAACATCAGCGCCTTTCGCACGAGCTGATTCGATAGCGTCTCGAGCAATTGCTGCTGGGTCTCCTCCTCTTTGGCTGCTTACACATCGAACTCCTAATCTATCTGCATGTGTTTGTAATTGATCTATAGCTCCAGCACGAAATGTGTCTGCTGCTGCTAATACTACTTCGTGTCCTTGTTGAGTAAAGCGGTGGGCCATTTTAGCTACACTTGTGGTCTTTCCTACACCATTTACGCCCACCACCATTAGTATTACAGGGCCATCATCTTCAATTGATAATTTACGAATGGTTTCATCTAAATCCCAATAACCTGACCGTAAAAGTGAGCGTAAAGCTCGTTTCAAACTCGCTTCGAGGACTTTTGCTAAATCCGCTCCTTTTCGTAATCGATTCCCAACCAATTCGATTTTCAATAGATTTAGTACAAATTCAATTGCATCAATCCCCATATCTGCTTCTAAAAGTATCATTTCCATTTCTTCCAACATTGTATCCAATGCTGGTGAATCTTTGATTATTCTTCCACCAGATTCTACAACTCCACCTCCAAGATCAATCTCTAATTTAGCTCCACTTTCCAAATCTATACTACTACTTCCTAAAGACCCGCGAGGTGCATTTTCAATTGAAACTAATTGGCGGCCAGTAGTAGAACGTAAAACATGTAAATCCACTTTACTACCTGTTGGTCTAGTTTGTGTGGATGGGTTTTTCTTTGGTAGTTTGTGTTTTTTAGAAAAATTTTCTTCGAATGGTGAAGAGGTTTCTTCGTCGTCAAAATCATCCCATTCATCTTCTTCAATTTCTGTAATTGGAGTGATTTCTTCGATGTTATCCCATTCTTCTTGTTCGATATTGTTTGATTCGGATTCTATGCGGGATTCTAATGCTTGTTTTGCTTCTTCTGTTCCCTCTTCTGCAGTTAATTCATTTTCATCGAGAGAATCTCCCAAATCCTTGACTTTGGAACGAAATATGTCGAATAGTCCCATATAATCACTCAGTCATCCAATGTGAGTTCGCCACCAATACCTCTACGTCTGCGACTACGAGGTTTGTCCTCAGTAATTGATTCCAATTCATCTTCAGGAGGGTGGGGTTCTTCTGGAGTTGGAGTTTCTTTTTCGAGAGTTGCGACTCCTTCGTTGAATGTAGCTGCTAAGGAACGTACTGTTTGTTCTGATGAATCGAATTCCTGTTTTAATGATTCAATCAATTCTGAAATTTCTTTTTGTCGTTTCTCAATCAAATCTGCTGCTTCTTTGCGTGTCATTTCCGCTTGAATTGCAGTACCAATATCAACAACCGCACCAGCATCTGGTTGAACATCAACAACCAATTGTACCCCACTCCCTAATGGAACCAAAATTTTCTCTGCACCTTCATCAGGAATTGCACGAACAGCTCGAACAACATGACTTTGATCTTGGTGAATTGCTTCTAATTTGGAAAGTTGTTCTTCGATTCGTTCCATTTTTTGACGATTAAGGTCAACCATGCGAGCCAGGCGTTGCAACTCTTCTCGGTCAACCATGGCCTTCCGAACATATCGTCCCGCATCAAAGCGTCGGTTTACATTAATGGCCCAAAAGTTGCACCAACAATTAACAAAATTGTTGAAGCAACTGCAATCAATACATTATCATCTATTGGTCCAAATTCATAACGTTCCACAAATGATGCAAGTGCACCACTCAGTAAACCCCATAATGGGATTGATGTGATTGATGCCATGCCAATAAACCAACCCATCGGAAGGCAAACGACTGCCATAGCAACATTGCCCCAAGCACTTTTTGTTCTCTTTGAAAATAATTTATTGCGAACAATGCCAGTTACGCCATCACCAAATGCCATGAAAAGTGATGGAAGAACCGCTAACCATGGATCATCAAAAAGAATCCACAAAATGTAAACAGATAATCCGAGCATAAATGCAAATGATGAGTCGTTCATATTCTCAGGATTTTGCATCCAATACATTCTACGCCCTGATTGGTGCATGAAAGCCGTAAATCCTCCAAGAGTAAATCCTCCGATTAATGGAAGTAGGGGTTCAGTAAATACAAATGGAATAATCAATAATACAACTCCTGCAGCCAACATATGAATTATTTTTCGATTGTAATATACTGCAACCATCTCTTCCATACCGTGAGATGTCCAATAATTGTAAGTCCATCTAGTCCCATAAATTACTATGATTGTCCAAATTGCCATTGCCGATGCCCAGATAATTTGGTTCATATCCATATCATCGGGTAATGGTCATTAGTAAACAAAATTAGCCTAGGGGTTTACCCATTAATGTGGAAAATGCAGCAATTTTGCTCTGTGGGGGCAAAGGATCTCGAATGATACGAGGGGGTGTAACCACGCACAAGCCATTGTTGGAAATTGGTGGAATGCCGGCAACAAGATTTGTTGTTGAAAAGTTACTTTCTAACTTATCCTTCTCTCAAATACTAATTGTTGTACCTACAGAAAGAAAAGATGAATATGAAAAAGCAATGGAAGGGATTGATTGTGAAATTATAACCCAATTTTCTCCATTGGGAACTGGAAATGCAGTTTATGTTTCTGTAAAACATCTCAGTAAAGAAATTGAGAATGTTTACGTTTCATTTGGAACACAACCACTAATAAAAAATGAAACAGTTAGTGGAAGTTTGGAAATTCATAAAAAATGGGGTTTTGATTTCACATTAGCAACTGTAGAAATGGAAAATCCTTATGCTCCACTAATTCGTGATGAATTGGGAAATGTTACGGGATCATTAGAAACTCATCTAGATGGAGTTGACAAGCCAGAATATGGAGAGACAAATGTTGGTGCTTATTGGGCAACGAAAAGAAGTCTTGAAAGTGTCTTGGTGAACTTACATCATGATTTGTATATTGAAAATAAGGGAAAATATAACACGATTTCTGGGGAATTGGGGTATCCGAATGAAATGGTTCGTGGATGTATTGATATGGGTCTGAAGGTCGGAGGAGCATTAATTGCTACAGAGGAAGAAATGTTGGGAATTAAAACCCCTGAAAATTTAGCCGCAATCAGAAAGATTGTGGGTGAGTAATATGTTTGAGCCTAATACAAAAGTAGTGATTTTGACTGGTGCAGGAATTAGTGCAGAGTCTGGAATCAAAACATTTCGTGCCTCAGACGGAGTATGGGAAAATCATCGAATTGAAGATGTTGCTACACCTTTAGCATGGATGAAAAATCCAAAAATGGTTTGGGAGTTTTACCAAGGGCGGCGTAAGCAATTATTGGAGGTTGATTTTAATGTTGCACATCGTGCTTTGGTTGAATTAGAAAAATATCTAGAAGATCATTTTTTGTTGATTACTCAAAATGTTGATGACTTACATTCTAGAGCGGGATCAGAACGATTAATTCACATGCATGGAGAATTAAGAAAACTAAGATGTGAGAAGTGTGAAAATATTGTTATTGCAATGGAAAAATCTCATCTAACTGACAAATTTGTTTCTTGTGAAAAATGTAGTTCTAATCGATTAAGGCCACATATAGTTTGGTTTCACGAAATGCCCTTCAAAATGAATGAAATATATGATGCAGTTGAAAGGTGTGAGGTTTTCATGGCTATAGGAACTAGTGGACATGTATATCCTGCTGCTGGGTTGTTGGCAATAGCGAAGGATGTAGGTGCACATTGTATTGGAATTAATTTGGAGCCTCCAGAAAATGTTGACTTGTTTGATGAATTTCATCAAGGACTAGCTGGAGAATTGGTTCCAGAATTAATTTCTAAATGGATCAAAAAATAATCATTCTTCTTCCGATTTTGAAGAAAAATCGTGGGTATCACGGTAATGAGCAATTACTGCAGCTGCATTGGATGATGTAGGATCAATTTCTGATACAGCATCAATAGTAATGTGTCTGCGTTGAACACGGTGACGGCTTCCTATTGTCGAGTATAACCGATGTCGTGCATCTACCTCGTCATTTGCAACAATATCAATCGAGAACGGTTGGGTGTTCTTTCGAATAGGGTAATTTCCAGTCAATCGAAAAGCCTTCATCGAACTCGGGACCAATGACCCCAATAAAACATCAACGGTTAGTAGGATGGTTGATGATATATGGAAGATTGGAGGGTAATGTGCGCCGCGTTGCTCTATTATTGGTGGTGTTTTTGGTCGCACCTTTGTCTAGTGCATGGCCTATTCCTGATTTGCCTGAAATGGAAAGTGAATGGGTTGTTATTGATGACGAAGGATGGACTTCTGAGAAATGGAATGATTTACGAAATATTGGACTTGAGCCGTTAAGGCAGATTTCAGAAACAGAAATGATTGTTTGGGGTACATTTGGAGATCTGAAAATATCTGAAAATAATGTCTTACGTGGACCAATATCTGAGAGTTACCGTGTCATCCTAGAACCAAGATTGCCTTCTAGTGCACAATGGGATATTTTGTCTTCATTTGAATTCTATAACCTAAAATTAGCTGAAAGTTCAAGTTTTTACCCAACAACCTTTGAAGTTCATGGGATTAACCCAGAAATTTTTGATTCGATACCAGGAGTTTGGTGGGTTGAACCGGTTTTAGAAACAGAAGGAAGAAGTGATGTTGCTGCCAGTATAATGCTTGATTTAGAAAATGTGAATGATAGTTCTAATTTTAGAGGGTTGAATGGTAGTGGAATTGTTGTGGGAATGGCTGATTCAGGGATTGAGTTAGATCATGAGTGTTTTCGTGAAAGTGAAACTGAAATAGGAACTGTGGGAATTAACCATCGAAAAATAATCAGAGTAAATACTTCAATTGATGATGGAGATCATTCAGATCATGAAGATTTTAGACATGGAACTCACTTAGCTGGTGCATTAGTGTGTGAATTATTTGATGGAGTAGAAGGTAGGGGGATTGCAAATGGTTCTCGGTTGATTTTTCAAGATATTGTAAATGAATCTGGATGGAGTGAACCAGACATAGATTGGTTGCTTGTTGAAGATTTAGAATACGGTGCTGTTATTCATTCTTACAGTTGGGGGGATGTTACAGAAGCATATACCTCTCGTAGTTGGCTTCTAGATGCGTGGCATCGTGAAGTGCCTTGGTCTCTCGCATTTATTGCCCCTGGAAACAACCCAAACAAATTGTATGAACCTGCTAATGCTAGAAATGTAATTTCAGTTGGTGGTACAATGAAAGATAATGGAACCGATCTTTTCACAGGTTCTTCTCATGGTCCAACAGAAGAGGGGTTGCGTGGTAATTTTATTGTCACACCCGCAGTTGGAATTGTATCTGCTGCTGCTGATGGTAATTTATCTTCATTCAATGATAATATGAGAAGTAGTACTGGAACAAGTAGTTCAACAGCATTGGGGGCGGGAATGGCAGCAATCATTCAACAGATGGTTCAAGAGAATTATTTTATTCAAAATGGAAGTTTTACTCCTTCTGGTTCGCAATTGAGGGTTTTGTTGGCAATGTCTGCAGAATCGATGGAAGGTGGGCAACAAGGAGGAGAGGAGATTGGGGTGGCTCCAAATTCATTACAAGGATGGGGTAGACCAAGTCTGAAAAATTTAGTCGATAGTAGGGTTTGGATTTACGATTCATATCAAATGAATGAAAGTCAAAGGTTGAATTTGATTGATGGGTGGTTGGATATCAATGGAACAAGACCATTAGACTCCATGGAAAAGAAAATGTGGAATGGTACTGGGGCACAGGGTCCATTCCTCAAAAATGGTGAACGTGTTGGGTGGAATTTTACATTACAAAACAATACTGACCTCAATGTTTTTCTTTCATTCAATCAACGGCCATTTGGACAGTTTTCTGATAATTTGAATCTTGTTATTACTTTACCAAATGGTACTATGTATGAAACAAATGATAGTCTCGAAGGAACTGAAGCTTTGACGATTAATTCTAGTGATTTGAATGGTGTAGAATGGGTCTCTGTAGAGGTTATTGCAAAAAATGTAGGGGTTGGAAATTATACAAACATGCTTGGAAATGATGGGGATCAAGTTGGTTTTGCTCTAGCAATAAAAGGTGTGGGTGGCATTGTTAGTGAATCCGAGTCAGAACCTGAACTGCAACCAGAACCAAATACTGAACTTAATCAAGAGAATGAAACTGAATCTGGGTCAAGTGGAAAGCCAATTTACGATAAGGGTGAATGGAGTGGTGAGAAAAATGAAATTCCAGATAAAACAAATAGTGATTCAAAGTCTTGGTTGACGAATAAAAATGGGTTATTCTGGGTTGGTGGTAGTTGTGTGGTTTTGACAACGATTTCGGTTGTTGTAGTTGCTATTATTTCAAATGCAATAGATAAGAAAAGAAAAAAGAAAGAAATCGATAAGCAGACGTCGATTTATGAGAATAATTTGGATAAATAATTTGATTTTTGAAAATGTTAAGTGAGTGGAACATTCATACCCATTGACTGACTGCGTTTCAAATGTTCAACCGGAGATGATTCTAAATGAGCGAAAGACTGTACATCGGAATTGACCTAGGCACATACCAATCGACCGTAATGTCCTCTGAGGGCGTACAAACCACAATAGAAACAGTTGTGGGACGTCCTAAAGACCCTGTAGCACGTAATTTCTTAGGAAGAGATGTTGTGTTTGGTGATGAGGCAATAAAGCATCGACTTGCTTGCAATCTTTTCCGCCCATTAGAGCATGGAGTTGCACAGGATGATGAAGATAATCTCAGTGCTGCCAAGGCTTTCGTAACTCATTTGATTGAAAATTGTGATCCTGAAGAGTTTGATGAAGTACTTGGAGTAATTTGTAGTCCTTCCCACATCAGTTTCACAGACAAAACAAATTTAGTATCAATATTGAGAGGTCTTGTAAATGGAATTATGGTTGTATCTGAACCGTTTGCAGTTGCATTTGGATTAGATCAAATTGCAGGAAGCATAGTTGTAGATATTGGAGCAGGAACCACAGATATTGCTAGAATTTACGGAACTTTTCCAACAGATGATGACCAATTAACTATTGAAGAAGCAGGAGATTGGTTGGACCATCGATTGATGGAGCTTATCAGCAAGAAATATGCAGGTGCGCAATTAACACAATCAATGGTTCGACGATGGAAGGAAGAGGGGTCACATGTTGGTGATTCTGGAAAGGAATTTATGGTCGATCTTTCTGTAGAAGGGAAGAAGCAGCATGTGGATATTGGTGACTTAATTCGATTAGCATGTAACGACTTAGTTCCACATCTTGTTGAAGGATTGAAGAAGATTGTTGCAGGTGCTGATCCTGAATATCAATCTGCTCTTCGAAACAATATCATCCTAGCTGGCGGGGGTTCATTGATTGAAGGATTAGCGGACCGTGTTGCTCAACAGTTAGCAGATATTGGTGATGTTACTGTGTGGTGTGCTGAAGACCCTGTTGTCCGCGTGGCAGATGGTGCGTTGAAATTAGCATCTGCAATGCCAGATGAAATGTACACTGCAATCGAATGATGGTTTTTCCTTAAGACCTTCAAATATGGCCTTGTAGGGGTCAACATACACCGAAGGTTCAAGAATGCGGTTTCAACGATGCTACTTGTTGACATGACTGCCCAAGATGCCCCTATGCCCGGTGGAGCCGATAAAGAAGCGTTGGCTAGTGTGTTGAATAGCTATGCTCCTGACCAATTAATTCAAGAAGTTTTGAGTGCCTGGGAAGACCTTTCAATAATCAATGAAGAAGTTGCTGGATTACGCCAACAAAACAGAGTTCTTGAATTAGATTTGAAAGAAAGAGAAGATATTGGTTCACCTGATAGAGCTCGATTAATTCGTCTTGAAGAAGATCTAAGAGATCGTGAAGCTCAAATTATCCACTTAGAAAGATTGGTGGAAGATGGGCGTGCTGAAATTGATGCGATGGCAGTAAGCAGTGGAGCAATGAAAGTCGATTCTTTGGAAAGGGATAATTCGTCCATGGCAATGGAATTAGAAGAAAAGACTGGATTATTGGTTGAAATGGAAGCAAAGGTTGCTACATTGGTAGATGCATTGGAGAAGGCTGCTGAAGCTGGTTTAACATCTGTAACTGCTGAAGAAGTTCGAACGTTGAATCAAGAGTTAGAAGGAGCCCACCGACATCTTGAAAATGAAAAAATTGAGAAAGATTCTGTAATAGAAGAAAGGGATCGATTGAGAGATTTGGTTGAACAAGTTAGAAATCATCTAGAAATTAGAGATGATCGAATTCGTGAATTAGAAGAACAATTACAACGAGTTATGTCTGGACCAAGGAGTGTTTCAGCAGAACATGAATATCTTACTGAGCAAATTGAAGAATTAAAACGACGTTTGGTGGATAGAAATAGAGAATATGAAGCACTTCGGAGAAGGGAAAGAAGATTGCATCGCGAAGTATTCGATCGAGATGAAAGAATTGCTCAACTCCAACTAACAATGCAAGATATTGAGGCGGGTCTTTCTGACCGTACTGCTGAATTGAAAGCACTCGAAGAAACCCATGATCGATTGGTTGGAGAGATGGGGGCATTGAGGCGTTCTGAAAGTACTAGAGAAGTTGTAAACAAAGCATTCAGAGATTCATTGAATGTTGTTCGTGCTCACGAACAAGTACAAGCTCGAAGAGAGGCTGCGGGATTGCCTACAGGCTTAGAACCAATTGAGGGACCTGATGGAGATGTTCCATCACCAGGAGGAAGTGCACCACCTGCTCTCAGAGATATTGATGAGTGATTGGGGGATTGAAAATGAATAACTGCAAATGTTGTAATGATTGTTCAAATTGTGATGATTGTTAAATGGATTGAAAGATAATGGAAGAAATTATCTTTGATTTGTGTTGTTTTATTTTCTTTACAATAGCATTTGTAATCGCTATTTCAAAGGGTTGGTATAAGGAAGCATTGAGGATTCTTTTTGGTTGAGTTATATTCGGGAACAATTTGAAAAATTATTATGGTTTAAGATAAATATGGGGGAGAAGCCAGAACCAATAATTTTGACTGATTCTCCAAAAATACCAATACAAGTAGAAGAAAAAGAAAATAGTAATCCAGGAAAGGATTCGTTGGTATTTGGTTTTATTTTCTTAGTCAGTTCAATCATCATGTTTTCTACATTGGATGAGTTTTGTTGTTTGATGGGATTGTTGGCTTTAATAAGTGGTTGTGTTTTCTTAGTCAGTGGAGTCGATAAAACACGTAAATGGAGAAAGGAAAATGATATCAAAAAGTGGACAATTGGTGAAATTTTAGTGGCGGTGCTATTATGTTTCTTTGGGTTATTGATTTTAGAAGTTATTTTGTTGGAAGTTTTTTGATAAGATAATGAAAAATTGTTTTTGAAAATATTTTTTGGTATTGATCTGGAGATGAAAGATGGAAGAATCTACTGAACCAATGATGGTTGATAGTGATCCTGATCTTGTGTCTGAAATACATGGAGATGTAAACGATTATCCAGGAAATGAACTTTTGATAATTGGTTCTGTTTTGTATGTTTTTTCATTCATCACGTCATTTGTATATTTAGATGATGGATTAGGAACTCCCACATTTATTGGTGGTTTATTTTGTTTAATTATTAGTTTCATGAAAAGATATCGATGGAGAAAGAAAAATAAAATCCTAAAAATGACAATGGGTGAAACATTAGTAGTGACTCTGTTGATTTTATCTCTTTATCTAGAACAAATAGCAAGGTATGACGAGGATATGTTGAATATCTTGTTGTTCAGGTTTTCGCGAGTGTGATAAAATGCCTATTCTATTGATTGTAGATTTGTTGGCAGAACGAGAAGCCTTTGGCAAAAAAGGAGTTGAAGAAATTGTCAAACATTTTCCAAATCATGAAATTTTGTTGTGGGCACCACATGTAGAAAATCCACTCGATTATTCCTTTGGAACTCGAATTGAAGAACCTAATGAATATGATGTTGTAGTAATCACTGGAAGTAGACGAAATGTCTCAATGTGGGAACCTTGGATGGATCGAGTTGCGAAATTAATCAAGGAATGTGAAGTTCCATTGTATGGAATTTGTTTTGGACACCAAATCATC